>ONNU01000136.1 GCA_900319255.1 uncultured Eubacteriales bacterium | reverse complement strand
TAGGGGAGGTGCCCCGCAGGGGCGGAGGGGTTAAACTCTATGACTTTTGGCACGGTCTGAATGAGGAATTAGGAATTTTAATGAATTAGGAATTTGGAATTTGGAATTGAATTAGGAATCAGGGATTAGGAATGAGGAATTTTAATGAATTAGGAAGAGGATTATTTCTTCCCCTTTCAATCCAAGTATAACACGCGGGAACGAAAGTAAAGCTTTGTCAGACCTGCCCCCGCGATCTTGACACCGGCGGCACGCCGGCGCGATCTTGACACCGGCGGCACGCCGGCGCCGGCGCTGCCGGCGGAGTTGACTTAGGGGGAAGAAAATATTATAATAGTGGGGTAAAGGGTCGTGTTCAGGGATGAATGGTGATCCGAAGCTTATAAAGTCAGATTAAAGGAGAGGTCAGAATTATGATCAGAATTGGTATTTTGGGTTATGGCAATCTTGGAAGAGGTACGGAGATCGCTGTGGCAGCTGCTCCCGATATGGAGCTTGAGGCTGTGTTCACTCGCAGAGATCCTGCCGGTGTGAAGATCCTCACGGAGAATGTTCCGGTTGTAAATGTCAGCGAGATAGAAAAATGGACAGATAAAATTGATGTTCTCGTTCTCTGCGGCGGCAGCGCAACTGATCTTCCCGTTCAGACACCGAAGTATGCTTCGCTTTTCAATGTTATCGACAGCTTTGATACTCATGCAAGGATCCCTGAGCATTTTGCAAATGTTGATGCCGCTGCAAAGAAGGGCGGTAAGGTCGGAATGATCTCAGTGGGCTGGGATCCGGGTCTGTTTTCACTCAACAGGGTCTATGCCAGCGCTATCCTTCCGGAGGGTAAGGACTATACCTTCTGGGGCAAGGGCGTAAGTCAGGGTCATTCAGACGCCGTGAGAAGAATCCAGGGCGTAAAAAATGCAAAGCAGTATACTATCCCGGTGGAAAAGGCTCTTGACGCTGTAAGAAGCGGCGAGAATCCGGAGCTTTCTACAAGAGATAAGCACCTGAGAGAATGCTTTGTTGTTCTTGAAGAGGGAGCAGACGCTGCAAAGGTCGAAAAAGAGATCAAGGAAATGCCTGACTATTTCGCAGATTACGATACTATTGTTCATTTCATCAGCGAGGAGGAGCTTCTCAGAGATCATGCAGGCATGGCTCACGGAGGCTTTGTATTCAGAACCGGCAGAACCGGCGTCAATAAGGAAAATAACCATATCATCGAATACAGCCTGAAGCTTGATTCCAACCCCGAGTTTACTACAAGCGTTATCATCGCATATGCAAGAGCTGTCAAGCGTATGGCAGACGAGGGTCAGAGCGGTGCAAAGACTGTCTTTGATATCCCCCCCGCATACCTCTGCCCCCAGAGCGGCGAAGAACTCAGAGCGCATTTCCTCTGATATACATAGCGCATAACACGAAGGATATGAATGGGGCTGTCACAGATCAGGCAGCCCCGCTGTTTATCACCTGAGATCATAGAGAAGAAGTTGTCGAAAATGAAAGGATCATGTCAATGAAATATGCATTTATTTTATGTGACGGTCTGTCGGACAGGATACCGGCATTGGCAGAAAATAATACTCCCCTGACTGCGGCAAAAACGCCTTGCGCTGATAAGCTTGCAGCTGCCGGTAAATGCGGCATCGCAAAGACGACCGATCCGGTCTACCCGGCTGAAACGCTGAGGACGGATATGTATATTATCGGATGTGACAGCAAAATGTATCCGGAAGCTCCTGCGCTGGAGGCGATAAGCTGCGGTATACCGGCGGGAGAAGAGGATGTTGTTTTTGGCTGCCGGCTGATATCGCTGTCTGATGAGGAACAGCTTGAAGAAAAAAGCGTCATTGACTGCGCTCCGGTTTTGTCTGCCGTACAGCTGGATGTGGTCTTTTCTGTGCTTGATATTGAACTGAGCGGGGATGTTTTCAGATTCTTTATGTCTGATGATAAAAGGCTTTACTGCGTCTGGAAAAGAGGAGAAAGCGATCCTGCATCGGTATGCTCAGCTTTGACGGCAGAGGAAAATGCAGGAAAAAAAATCGGCGAGCTTCTGCCTAAAGGTGATTATTCAGAACCGGTCATAAGAATGATAAGAAAAAGCTTTGAGCTTCTCAGCGGTCTCAGTATGAATAAGACCAGAATTGCTGCGGGAAAGCCGGCTGTCAATGCGGTCTGGTTCGAGGAGCTTGGTTCTGTACCGAAGACAAGGAGCTTTGAGGAAAAATACGGACTGAAAGCGGCAATGCTCACCTCCGACCGCAGGCTCGACGGACTTGCGTCTGTCATGGAAATGAAGCGAAAATTCTCATATGATGAGTCGCTTGAGGAGCTTGCAGCAAATGCCGTCAGCGAGCTTGAAAACGGCGCAGATGCGGCGCTTATGCACATCGGGTCAGTATATACCCCCGGACTGGAAATGAACGCTGAGGGCAAGATAAAAGCCATAGAAGCCCTGGACAGCAGACTGCTTGAACCCATATATAAGTACCTGAGCTCATGCGGAGAGGAACACAGGATCATACTGATATCGTCCTTTTCCTGCTGCTGCAGCAACGGCATTCCTTCATCAGAGCCTGTTCCCTTCCTGATCTATGACAGCAGGACAACTCACAGCGGCAGCGCTTCCTTCACCGAACAGACAGCCTTTTCCGCAGGCTCATACATACCCTACGGAACAGACATTATGAAGCTCCTGCTTCTGGATGACAATTGAAGAAAATAAAGGGGATGCACCGGAAAGATGCATCCCTTATTTTTTGAAATACTGATTTTGTTTTCATTCAGCCGCCAACGGCGGCGAATCACACTGTTCCTCTTAAAACGTGGAAAATATCGGTGGTATCGGTTTCTCTGACGGTTGCTTTTACTTTGAGGATGCTTGCGGGACGAAGGATAAGCTCGTCCATTTTAAGCGCAAGAAGATTCTTTGTAATAGCAGTATCAGCGCATATCTCACCGCATAATGCAACGGGTTTTCCGTATTTGTGAGCATTATCGGAAACATATTTTGTAAGCCGTCTCATAGCGGGATGATAGGGTCTGTAGAAATCTAAAAGCTTCTGATTATCTCTGTCCACCGCGATAGTATACTGGATAAGATTATCAGCATTTATCGTTACGAAATCCACCTTCCGGCATATCTCATCGGATATTACAGCAGCCGCCGGCGTTTCGATCATTGCGCCTAATTTTACACTGTCGGAATAGGTATCGCCGTTCAGTCTCAGCTCTTCCTTTATCTTGTCGATCTCTCTTTTGACATATTCGATCTCCTCAAGACTGCTGATCATCGGGAGAAGTATAGAAAGCTTTCCATATGCCGAAGCCCGGTAAAGCGCTCTGAGCTGAGTGCGGAAAAATTCTGGATTTTCAAGGGAAATGCGTATCCCCCTGAATCCGAGAGCCGGGTTCTTTTCATTCGGGATGTCAAGATAATCCATGCCCTTTTCAGAACAGCCGTTTACCGTATTGATAACCACATCCTTTTCCGGGAAGGAGCGCAGGATGGTTTTGTATGTTTCAAACTGTTCGCTTTCATCGGGAGCGGCTTCTCTGTTCATAAAAAGATATTCGCTTCTGAACAGCCCGATTCCCTCAGCGTCGTTTGCCTTTGCCTTTTCGATATCCTCAAGCCTGCTGATATCAGCGGACAGGCGGATATACTGCTTGTTTTTTGTTACAGAGGGAAGCCCGATCTGCCGTCTCATTCTCTGCTGATGCTTGAGATACCGGTCTCTTTTTGCGCGGTACATTGCAAGAGTGCTGGTATCAGGCTCGATAATGAGCTTGCCCCGTTCGCCGTCGATGACAGCCATTTTTCCATTGAATTTACCCAGCGGTTCATGTATCTGTATAACAGAAGGAAGCCCCATTGTCCTTGCAAGAATAGATGTATGGGAGCTTTGTGAGCCGCCGTTGGTTGCAAAGCCCAGGAGATTCGATTCATTGAAGGAAATAGTATCACTGGGAAGCAGATCGGTCGCGCCGATTATGACAGGCTCGTTTTCCTCTATCATGGAAGCGGAGTCGTCATTGTTCTGCAGCACCTGAAGCAGGGTGCTTGCGGCGTCGATAATATCATTGCATCTTGCTCTGAAATAATCGTCATCAATAGCCTTGAACATATTAGCGATCTTTGTTGATGCATTGTATACAGAAAGCTCGGCATTTTTTCTTTTCCTGATCGAAGTCTCTACAAGATCAACAAACTTTGAATCCTCAAGGATAAGAATATGAGTCTGGAAAATGACCGACTCTTTTTTCGTTAACCTTTCACAGGCAGAATCATAGATCTGTTTCAAATGGTTTTTGGCGGATTCAACGCCATTATGATATCGTTCAAGCTCTTTTTCTACATCATCAACTTCGTAGTTCGGAATATCAAGGATAGACTTTTTAAAGTAAAATAATTTACCGATAGCTATTCCGCTTGATACGCCCTTACCTGTTAACTCCTTCATACATCTCACTTCCGGACACCAGAATCGTGACCCGATCCGTTCACATCTGCGTCCGGATCAGATCAAAAAATCATAAACGAACTCAGAAATCATCTGCTGTTTAGCACACAATTTCCCTATTACCATTAAACTACAAAATTACCAAAAAGTCAAGAAAATCAAGGGGGCGGCGTACCGGCGGAGGGGTTGTGTAAAATATTTCCTGGAATTTTCGTAGGAGCCGGCTTTGGAAATTACCTGAATCCGTGAAACTCAATATGGAAAAACACAATTATGCCGCATTAATGCAATGTTTTTTGAGTAATTTGAACCCTGATAT
>ONNU01000333.1 GCA_900319255.1 uncultured Eubacteriales bacterium | reverse complement strand
TTTTCATAGAGTCGGCTTGAGAAAAATTAGCTCCCCACTACCACCCAACTATAACACGCGAGAGCGAAAGTAAAGCATTGTCAGACCTGCCCACGCGATTTTGACAGCGGCGGCACGCCGCCGGCACGCAGGCGGCGGTTGACTTTTGAGGGGGATGGGGTGTATAATGATAATATCAAATAACTACTAACAGGTGATAGTATGGCTGAATTGCTTGACAGAAACGGATTGACAGAGGAGCAGTTCCTCGCTGCATACAGACCGGGGGATTATGAAAAGCCCAGTGTGGCTGCCGATATGGTCATTTTCTCTGTGTTCGATAAGGAAAATGATAATTACCGGAAGCTCCCGGAAAAAGAGCTGAAAGTGCTGCTTATCCAGAGAGGCGGACACCCCTGTCTCGGGAAATGGGCGCTGCCCGGAGGCTTTGTCGAGCCTGATGAAACTACCGAACAGGCTGCCGCAAGAGAGCTCAGGGAGGAAACCGGGGTCGAGGGTATTTATCTCGAACAGCTCTATACCTTCAGCGATCCTCACCGTGATCCCCGCACCTGGGTGATGAGCTGCAGCTATGTCGCTCTTGCCGACAGAAGCAGGCTTGATGTCCATGCAGGGGATGACGCAAAAAAGGCGCAGTGGTTCGCTGTGGCACTGGAGGAGCTTTCCGTCAGCGAAAACCGTACAGAAAATGAGCTTGTACGCATATCTGAGCTGCGGCTTAGCCTGAAAAGCGACGATACCTCCATTGAAGCAAGGCTCAGACAGACCTCCCGCCGCTCCGTACAGGGCAGCGAGGCCGTATACGAGATCACCGACACAGGGGGGCTTGCTTTTGACCACGCAAGAATAATCACCTATGCGGTACAGCGTCTCAGAGGCAAGGTCGAATACACAGATATCGCGCTGAATCTTATGCCGGAGCTTTTCACGATGACTGAGCTGCAGCAGGTGTATGAGCTTATTCTCGGCAGGGAGCTTATCAAAGCGCCCTTCCGCAGGAAATACGGTTATCTTGCCGAACCTACGGAGCTTACCACAGAGGACGAGGGGCATCGTCCCTCAAGACTTTACAGAAAGCGCTGGGCGCTGTGACATAGATAAAACAATAAGGAAAAGCCGGAAGATACTTGCTTTTCCGTAAAGACAGGAGTGCTATTTTTGAAAATACTGGTTGTTGAGGATGAAATAGGTCTGGCAGAGGCTATCTGCGCAATACTTCGCAAGGAGGGGTATTCCGTTACCATGGCAAACGACGGAAAAAGTGGTCTTGAAAAGGCGCTGAGCAATGATTTTGACTGCATTATCCTTGATATCATGATGCCCGTTATGAACGGACTTGATGTCCTGACCTTCCTCAGAGTAAAGAATATAGAGACCCCCGTTTTGCTGCTAACTGCAAAATCAGAGGTCGATGATAAGATAAAGGGTCTTGACTGCGGAGCTGACGATTACCTGACAAAGCCCTTTGTCACAGGAGAGCTTCTTGCAAGAGTACGTGCTATGACAAGAAGGCTTGGAACTGCAGTTGAGATCAACCCGAGATACGGCGATATCTACCTTGATATGAAAAAAGGAGAGCTTGTCTGCGGAGCAAAGTCCGTCATTCTCGGAAGAAAGGAATTCCAGATGATGGAGCTTCTTGTGTCAAACGGTACAAGCATCGTTACAAAGGAAGATTTTGTCAAAAAGATCTGGGGTACCGATGACGACAGCGAATACAATAATGTAGAGGTATATATTTCCTTCCTGCGCAAGAAGCTGACCACGCTTCGTTCAAATGTTTCAATCAAAACACGCAGAGGGATCGGCTATTGTCTTGAGGGTGGAACAAAATGATCAAACGGCTGCAGCACAAGATCGTGCTGATAATCACCCTGCTGCTTTCAATAGCCGTTGTGGGACTGATGCTGGCTATCAATATAATGTCGCAGGGGCAGAGCAATATGAGAGTCCGGGAAACGCTTGAAAAAGCATCCTTTGAGGACTTTCTGACAGAGCGCTCCTATGACAGGATCAGCGAGCTTTCCGACAGGCTTCTCCTGCGCTTCAAGCTGGATTACCAGAACGGGATAATGCGTGTTGACGGCAATATGGATTTCAGCAATCTCAATAAGGAAGTCATGCTTACTCTTATCAATAAAGCTATATCCTCCGGTCAGGATTTCGGCTATATAGATAATATCGCATTTTAT
>ONNU01000017.1 GCA_900319255.1 uncultured Eubacteriales bacterium | reverse complement strand
ATTCCTCATTCCTCATTTCTGATTTCTGATTCATTCTCGCGTTTGTGTATTTCCTACATTAATACTTGTGCTTTTTTGTAAAATAAGAATAATAAATTGCTGAAATTGTTTTTTGTTGTGCATTTTGTTATAAAAACCGACAAAAAATTATAGACATTCAGGGAAATATATGATAATATATATAACAATAAGTATTAAATCGGAAAATATTACTATGCGTGTCAGCGTGTGAGCATGTCGGGAAATTCAGGAAAGGAGGACGGCTTGATGAGGATCGCAGAAAAAACGGAAATAGACTGGCGTTTTCCTACCGCCTTTGAAAGAATATTTCTCGCCTCCGGTATCAGAAGGGTCAATTTCAGATGTACATTCAGATTTATTCTTCTGACGATAATTCCTGCGGCGGCTGTAGCTTTATGGCTGTTTTTCATCGAACTCATCATTGCTGAGATCTTCGCCGGATTTTACGGAGCCTGCATACTGGTATTTTTCTTTGTGCTTGAAAGCAAATGCATGAGGGTATTTTTCGGCAGGATAAGAGTTGCTGACGGCGCCTGCTATTCAAGAGGGCATCAGTTCCAGTATACCGTCAACGGCTTTTCCTATTATATCAATGTATACCGCCTTTCCGGAAGCAGCGACAAAAGAGTGTTCAGGCTCCCTGCATACAGAAAAACGCTTATGTATGCCAACAGCGGAGATAATATGCTGATCGTAAGATTTTCAAAGACCGATATCCGCTGCTTTTCAAAAAAGGAGCTGAAGCTCACAAGCCACAGCGCCAAGCCCGGCAGCCGGAGCAAGCTTTCAAGAGAAGAGGTACTTTATGTCATCAGAACCGAAAGAAAAAAGCTCAGAGAAATGAAGGCTATGTTTGCAATAGATTTCATTGTTGCGGCAGGCTTCAATATATATATTATGATAAATTATTTTTCGCTTTTCCCGTATGCTGTGGTATTGCTTCTTATGATGGTATTTATTGATTCGCTGAGGGTCAGAAGGTATTCGTCAAGGATAAAGAAGCTGAAAACCGCAAATGTGAATGCGCTGAAAAACGCAGTGGTCTCCTGTTTCCTGTTGAAAAAGCCAAAGCTCACAGGCGGGACAGATTTTGTATATTATCTCAAGGTGATGCATCCTGAAAGCGGAAAATTCCGCATATGCAAGCTGAGGGAATATTCATGGGTGCATGAATTTGATAATGAGATATCCGATAATATCATCGTCATAGATTACGGCAAAAAGGGCAGGGGAAAGGATATGCAGCATTATCTTATGAAGGAGTATTGATATGGAGGATATAAAGGCTGCCATTTTTGACTTTGACGGGACTCTTGTTGATTCAATGTATGTCTGGTCAAAGGTGGATCAGGATTTTCTTTCAAAACGCGGGATTGAAGTCACGGACGAATATACCGATAAGATGCGCAGTATGTTTTTTGAAACTGCCGCAGCCTATACAAAGGAGACCTACGGACTGAATGAAAGCGTTGAAGAAATAATGAACGAATGGCTTGAAATGGCGCATGACGAATATGCTGCGAACGTCAGGGTAAAGGAGGGCGCAGCTGATTATATCCGGAGCCTGAGAGAAAAAGGCATCCGTATCGGCATGGCGACCTCAAATAATCCGTATCTTCTCATGCCCTGCCTTGAAAACAACGGGCTGAGCCTGTGCTTTGATGTTATATGCTACACCTCAGAGGTAGGCGTGAATAAAAGCAATCCGGACATATATCTGTACACTGCCGGAAAGTTAGGCGTAAAGCCGGAGGAATGTGTTGTTTTTGAAGATATCATAGAGGGTCTGAAAAGCTCATCATCTGTGGGAATGAAAACCGTAGCCGTCTATGATCCCTCAAACGATGACTATAAAGATGAAATAATAAAAACTGCCGACAGATATATCAGCAGCTACCTTGACATGAAAGAAACAGGGAGTTAGGAATCAGGAATTGAGATGGATTGTCGGGTGTGGTTTTATAGGATGTTGTTTGTATGATTGTTCCGGGAATATTCGGTAAAAAAAGAAACACCGATGCACTCTTTTGGGGTGACGGTGTTTTTTTAGTTACGGGGCTTAACTCTATAAACTATCACCTGAATCCGTGAGACTGACATTTACGCTGCGGCGGAAAAAGGAAATCCGTTGTTCCGCTTTAATGCTCTGAGACATACTTTATTAGCATTTCTGCTTTGGTCAGTCAAAAGGCGGAAACCACAAGGGGTGTCCCCTTACAATCCAACTATTACACGCGGGAACAAAAGTAACGCTTTGTCAGACCTGCCCCCGCGATCTTGACACCGGCGGCACGCCGGCGCGATCTT
>ONNU01000351.1 GCA_900319255.1 uncultured Eubacteriales bacterium | reverse complement strand
GGTTAAGGAAAGGGGATTGCAAAAGGGGGAAAACTCAAGGGGGACACCCCTTGTGGTTTCCACCTTTTGACTGACCAAAGTAGAAACAATAATGAAGCATGGCTCAGGGCAATAAAGCGGAACAGCGAAATTTCTTTTTTCTACCATAACGGAGATGTCATTTTCACGGATTAGTGATTCTATAAAAGTCAAGAGAGGATGCAACAATAGCTGCAGCATCCTCTCTTTGAATATTTATCTTTCCCAAAAAGGAACATCGGGCGTGTCGTGCGGATGATAGTGGGTCGCTCTGAAAACACAATACTGTAAAATAAGACATTGTATAAAACTGCCCGGATGTTTTTCCCTTTGTTTATACGAAAGAAAAAGGGGAAAGGGCAATAAAAATTTCCGGATAGCTGAATTTTCTTCTTCCCGGTTACAACGCTGCGGAAAGGGCTGCCGTTTCAGTTGTTCAGCACCCGGACGGCGATCACTGATATATCGTCATCATGCCCGTCCCTGCGTCTTGTTATCGCTTCTGAGGTTATCCTGTCGGCAAGCTCCTGCATGGAGCCTTTTTCAAAGCTCAGGATTATATTCTCGATCCAGTCCTCACCGCAGGCGATCGCTCCGTCAGAAACCATCACTATTATATCTCCGTCTGAAAGATCATCCTCTGTGCAGGAAAAATCAATCTGGGGAAGTATCCCCGCAGGCAGGGAGGGGGTCTGTACACGGAACATATCGCTGCCCTTGCGGATAAAGCTCAGGGCTGCGCCGGCTTTCAGAAATTCCGTTTTTCCTGAATACAGGTCGAGGGATAATACATCAAGGGTCGCAAGGGATTCATCCTCGGATTTCACAAGAAGCGCAGCATTCACTACCTTCAATGAACAGTCATATCCAAGCCCCGCTCTGATAAGCTTTTCCATGATGCCCGATGCCATTCCCCCGTCCACAGCCGCTCTGCCGCCTGTACCCATGCCGTCGCTGAGAATAACGATAAGCTTTCCCGAGCCGTCAAAGAAATAGCTGAAATGATCCCCGCAAAGCTTGCCGTCACCGCTGATATGCTGACCGGAGGCTATTTCCGCATCAAGACAGGGACGCTCGCAAAGCATTATCCTCACCGTGCCGAAGGCGTTTGTCACGCCGGGAGTATCAAAATGCCTGCCGCAAAGCCTGTTCATCTCATGCACTAAAAGAGAGCGCCGGAGCTTTCTGCCGTCACTGTCGGAGGCTTCGGCTTCGATGGTCATTCTCCCGAGATAGTCGATACGGCAGCTTACAGCAGTAGGTCGAAGCCCCAGATCCTTGAGCTTCACAGTGATTTTCTGCGCCAGATCATTGTCAAAGACCTCATAATCCGAATACTCCCTTGCCATTTCCTCAAGTATCCCCCCAAGCCCGCAGAACTGCCCTGCCACCACCTGACGAACCTCGTCGATACGCTTCTGGGCTGCCCGGGATGAAAGATAGCTCTGATAATACCTGTTGACAGCGCCTGCCATTTCGGTAGTACGGCAGCATTTGCGTCTGAACTCATCGCAGAGATCGGAGGCTCTTAGCTCGCCCTTCCTGCAAAGGGTATCACGGCTTTTTTCAAGCAATTCCATGCTCACTCCGTCCGGATGCTCCCAGCAGAAGATCTTCATCCCGCATCTCGAGCAGGTGTCCTCCACAGCCTTTTCATAAACTCCGGTAAGTGTCGGCGTGACGATCTTTGAAAGCTTTTCGGAAACAGCCTCAACCTCGTCAGAAACATTTGAAAGCGCCTTTGAAGCAAAATCCAGACGCATGATGACCGACCGCCGCAGCCCTTCCGTATGCTCGTCATCATTCTTCGACACAAAGACCGCCCGGAAAAAGCTTGCCGCATTCTCCGGCAGGAAAAGGAATATCACAGAAGCGATGATAATTTCATAAAGCATAATGACCAGTCTTTCGGGAGTGCCGGTCTGCAGCCCGCTGATAACAGCCGCAAGCATAAAGGCTCCGCATCCGGCAAGCCTGCCCAGAGGCGAAAAAAGCCCCGAAGCAAGCCCGCCGAAGGCAAAGCAGGCGCCGATAAAAGCAAAGCTGCTCCCCTTCAGACTCAGCACAGCCCCCGCAGCGATCCCGGCGACTGCTCCGCCCTGTATACCTCCGTATCGGGCGGCAAAAAGAATGACCAGTATAGCGGCAGTCCTGCCCAGGGAAAGCTCCCATATATTGATCCCCGAAAGCGCCAGCAAAGCGACACAGCCGGTAAGGATCAGGCTTGCAAGCTCCTGAGGCATGAGCATCCCCAGCGATCTTGTACCGGAGAGCATAACGGATGTACGGGAAATAAAAAAAGCCGCCGCTCCTGCAAGCAAAGCCTCCGTACCATACAGTATAAAGCCCTTTTTATCAAAGCCGCTGACGCTCATAACGGCAACGCCCGTTGCAAATACCGGAAGAATCGCCACGATGCTTGAATAGAAGGAATGGGAATTAAGCTTTTTGATATCGCTGAGAGTCCATCTGATGGCGATGACTGCGGCGCAGGCAGCGATATAGCGGAAGCTTGCTCCTGCTGCCGGAAAGACTATGTATCCGACAGCGGAGCCGGCAAAAGCAAAAAAGACGTACGGAAACGGCACTGCCGCTGCGAGAGAGACTCCGAAAGGGCAATACGACTCAAAGACTGCCGCGCGGGAAAAGAGCAGACCGCAAAGAAACACTGCCCCTCTGATAAGCAGCCTGCCTGCACCGTTATCGCAGCTGAACATACTGCGCCCGAGACCAAAGGGCAGCTCTCTTAGTTTCAAAACTACCACCTCATTCTGTGATACTGTCAAAGCAGACAGATAATTCCGGCTCAGCAGCAGCTGTATCCGGTACGCCATATTATACATCATCCCGGATAAATACTTTGTCAAAGATGGTAGTGGGCATTAGTTATTAACGGAATCCGTGAAACTCAACGGTGAAAATAAAAAACTACTATATTTATGAATAGTTTTTCTACATTAATCAGAATTATCAAATTCACCAAAAGGGTGCGTTTTCAGATCAGCAATGTACAAAATCTTAGCTGCTGAAGCCCGGCATTGTACAGGGGATAAGGAAAGGGGATTGCAAAAGGGGGAAAACTAATGAAGCATGGCTAAGGGCAATAAAGTGGAACAGCGGAATCGGGAGTTATTCTTAACTTCCTGACTTCTATTGGTTGCTGACTTCTTCCTGGGCAGCGGCTAAGCCGCTGCGACAAAAGAGGAGAACCACAAGAGGTGGGCTGCGCCCCCCTCTTAAGGTTCTCCCCTTTTGAAATC
>ONNU01000098.1 GCA_900319255.1 uncultured Eubacteriales bacterium | reverse complement strand
TCACCAGAAAGGTGCAGTTTCAGATAAGCTTTAAACATCTTCAAAGGAAAAAATACCAACTCTTAGCCGATGGAGTCTGGCTTTCTACAGGGGATAAGGAAAGGGGACTGCAAAAGCAGAAATACTAATGGAGTATGATTCAGGGCATTAAAGCAGGACATCGGATTCTATTCCCACCCGCAGCGGAGATGTAAGTTTCACGGATTCAGGTATAATGCTGTGACCGCGAAAAGAAAAGCATAGCATTGCAAAACCTGCTCCCGCGATTACGGGTCCAGCGTCATGCTGGGGAAAAATGTTTTAAAAATTGTCTTTACAATTTGACATAACTATGATATAATTGTAATAATTTGAAGATCGGTGATCTTTTAAATTGTTTTTTAGGAGAATGTATTATGAAGGAACAATATATCAAACCGGAAACGGAGATCCTTGAGTTCAGGATACATGATGTAATCGCAACAAGTCAGCAGGATGAACATGAAACGCCTATCATCAGCGATCAGCCTTGATCTGTCAAGCGTTTTTGATGATAGCTGATATGTGTGCTTCGCAGTCAGGCGGTATCGTTTATGCGGTATCGCTTTATTGTGATTTTTGCAGATAAAGCGGCATCTATGAAATTCTGCTTCACTGCCGGTGTTATTGCGCGCCGACAGATGATCGTTAGCGGAAATGAATAATAAGCCGGTAATGAGAACACAGCGGGCAGCTCCGCCGGTTCTTGTAAGTAATGAAAAAACAATATTTTGCAGAGTAGGAGCAAAAGCGTAAGGCAGTGTCATTTACATGATACAGTACAGATGCGCAGCCCGTTTTCATCGACCGGCTGACCGGTCAGGGCAGGGCTGTTTAAAGGATGCTGCCTTGGAGTGCCTGATAAACAGGAAGTTGTTATCAGGACGAATGGATTTTCTGCGATTTTTGTTCCGCATTCCGCTGCTACATGGTCAGGAACGCCGTTATGCGCGTTCTTATATAGTTTTGCTTATCCTCCCATGCAGCTCGGGAAAGGCTGCGTGGGAGGATTTTTTTATGGATACAAATAAGATCAGGGAAGCGGTCAGACTGTTTCTTGAGGGAATAGGCGAGGATCCTCAGAGAGAGGGACTTCTTGAAACTCCCGACCGTGTTGCAAGAATGTGTGAGGAAATCTACGGCGGACTTGGAAATGACGCTGCGGAGCATCTTTCAAAGCAGTTTACCGTAGGCAATAATGAGATGGTGCTTGAAAAAGATATCACTTTCTATTCTACATGCGAGCATCACCTTCTGCCCTTTTACGGAAAGGCTCATATCGCATATATTCCTGACGGCAGGGTGGTAGGTCTGAGCAAGCTTGCAAGAACCGTCGAGGTCTATGCAAGACGTCCCCAGATACAGGAACAGCTTACTGTCCAGATCGCAGATGCTCTTGATAAATTTATTTCACCCCGCGGAGTAATGGTAATGATCGAAGCCGAGCATATGTGCATGACCATGCGCGGAGTAAAAAAGCCCGGCAGCAAGACCGTGACCTTTGCCGCAAGAGGCTGCTTTGCGGAGGATCATGAGAAACAGAAAATGTTTATGGAGATGCTGAAAGCGTGAGCAGGTACACGGAGATCTATAAAAACGAGAAATACCGCGCCCGCCTGACAAGGCTTGCCGGGCTTGAAAGGGAGCGCAGATTCTGTCTGCATAACACGGCGCATTTTCTTGATGTTGCAAGGATAATGTATATAATCGCCCTGGAGGAGAATATTACGATCTCCAGGGATATTATTTATGCAGCGGCGCTTCTGCATGATATGGGCAGGGTAGAGCAATATGAAAAGGGCATACCCCATAATATAGCCGGCGCTGATCTTGCGGCAGAGCTTCTTCCTGTATGCGGCTATACGGATGAAGAAACGGAATGCATATGCAGCGCCATACGCTGTCACAGAGGCTCCTCTGAAAGCGCAAGATCCGGGCTTGCAGAGCTTCTGTACCGCGCGGATAAGCTTTCAAGACGCTGCTATGACTGCGCCGCAGAAAAAGAGTGCTACTGGGATAAAAAACGAAAGAACAACGAAATAAACTATTGATACAATAATAAACTTACTAAGCTGATAAAGCAGCAGAGCGGAGAAAAAATGAAAATAGGAAATCACGAATTTGATATAAAGAATAATACATATGTAATGGGTATACTGAATGTTACCCCGGATTCCTTTTCGGACGGAGGAAGCTGGAATACCATTGACAGCGCAATGAAGCAATGCGAAAAAATGATAGGGGAGGGCGCGTCAATAATTGATATCGGCGGAGAATCCACCCGCCCCGGATATACAAGGATCAGCGATGATGAGGAGCTGGAAAGGATAATCCCCGTTATTGATAAGATCAGGGAAGGCTTTGATATCCCTATATCCGTTGATACATATAAATCAGGCGTGGCAAGGGTCGCGCTGGAGCATGGAGCGGATATGATAAATGATATCTGGGGACTGAAGGCTGACCCGGAGATGGCTTCTGTGATAGCGCAAAGCAAAGCTGTCTGCTGTCTTATGCATAATAAGGATAAGCCGGAGTATAATGATTTTATCAACGATATGATAGAGGAAACGCTTGAATGCGCGCGTATTGCTAATTCTGCCGGGATAAGTGACGACAGGATAATACTTGATCCGGGTATCGGCTTCGGAAAGACAAGAGAAATGAATCTGCTGGCTATAAAAGAGCTTGATAAGCTTACGAAAACAGGCTATCCGGTGCTTCTTGGCTGTTCAAGAAAATCGGTTATCGGGCTGACGCTTGATCTTCCGGTGACGGAAAGACTTGAGGGAACGCTTGTCACCACAATGTTTGCTGTTCTCAGCGGCTGCGCTTTTGTCAGAGTTCACGATGTCAGGGAAAATCTCCGCACGATAAAAATGACCCGGGCAATACTGGGATAAGGACTGATAATATGATGGATACTATAATAATAAAGGGTCTTGAGGTTTTTGCGAATCACGGAGTTCTTGAGGAGGAAAACCGCATTGGTCAGAAATTCATAATTGATGCAGAATTATATACTGATTTTTCGGATGCAGTAAAAAATGATGATATTTCAGCCTCAACGGATTATTCGGCTGTCTGTGAAAAAGTGACCGCTTTTATGCAGGAAAACACCTTCAGACTGATCGAAACTGCGGCAGCAAAAACCGCCTGCATGCTTCTTGACGAATTTCCCGGTATCAGAGGCGTGAAGCTGGAGCTGAAAAAGCCCTGGGCGCCTATCAGAATGACGGTTGAATATGCGTCTGTAAGACTTGAAAAGAAATGGCATACCGTATGTGTGGCGCTTGGTTCAAATATAGGTGATAAGGAAGCTTATCTGAATGCGGGAGTAAAGGGTATTTCAGAGCTGAAGGAATGCCGTGTGCTGAAGGTGTCGGATTTTATAGAGACGCTTCCCTATGGAAATGTGGGACAGGCTGATTTCCTGAACGGCGCGCTTATCATGGAAACCTACCTTGAACCGTATGAGCTTCTCAGCGCTCTGCATGATATTGAAAACAGCTGCGGCAGAAAGCGTACAGTCCATTGGGGACCCCGTACACTTGATCTTGATATAATACTTTACGATTCAGAAATCATTGATACCCCCGAGCTTGTCATACCCCATTATGATATGCAGAACAGAAAATTCGTTCTTGCTCCGCTGGCGCAGATCGCTCCGTATATGCGTCATCCGGTGCTGAATAAGACTATATCCCGGCTTTTGCAGGAGCTGTAAAGAGGTGCTGAAAAATGATAGCTGTGATAGCTGCTGTTTCAGAGAACGGAGTTATAGGTAAAAACGGAAGCATCCCCTGGCATATACCCGGGGATCTTGCTTTTTTCAGGAAGCTCACCACCGGTAATACCGTCATCATGGGAAGAAATACCTATGAAAGCATCGGACATCCTTTGCCGGGGAGATATAATATCATTGTTTCATCAAACATCAGGATATCAGCTGAAAACTGTATCACAGCCGCATCCCTGAATGAAGCCATAAGCAGGGCAAGGACGCAGGATATTTTCATCTGCGGAGGGCACAGACTGTACAGCGAAGCGATAGGGCTTGCAGACAGGCTTTATATAACAGAGATAGCTGCATATTATGACGGCGATACATATTTTCCGCCCTTTGATAAAAGCAGATATAAAAGGACAGTCCTTTCACATACTGCGGGGGAGATACCCTATAGCTTTGTTCTTTATGAATTGAAATGACGACATTTTTTTCCAGTTGATTTTTATAATATTTTTTCATTTGCTGCTAATAATAAGAATACAGCCGTAAGAAAAAAGCATCTGCGATAGAGTTTAAGGAGTGATTGAAGCCGCATTGCGGCGGATATGCTTCATTCTGCCGCAATGCGGAAATGACCGGCTTTGGGCAAGGGTTTACCCTGCAAAGCCCGATGGGGTCACAGCGGCTGTAGAAATCTAAGCAAAGGAGAAAACGAACATGGCTAACAATTCTAACTCTATCAACGTACCTGAAGCAAGACAGGCAATGGAGCAGTTCAAGATGGAATGTGCGAACGAAGTCGGCGTAAACCTCAAGCAGGGTTATAACGGCGATCTCACATCACGTCAGGCTGGTTCTGTCGGCGGACAGATGGTCAAGAAAATGATCGAAGCATACGAAAGAAGTATGTGATCATCTTTATTATGAAATAAATTGATAATGCAATAAAAGAACCGTTCTTCTGCGGAATCATTCCCGGAAGAACGGTTTCTGATTTTCTGCAAACATCGGGCGGAAAAGGTGAACCGATGTTCCACTTTATTGCCCTGAGTTTTCCCCCTTTTGCAATCCCCTTTCCTTAACCCCGTGGCAAGCCATACTTTATTGACTAAGAGTTGGTATTGTCGGGAGCTTTACAAAAAAGCTTTCTGATGCAGATAGCAAAAGTCCGGATTATCTCACCATACCGATCATCCGAGCGTTGGACAGAAAGCAAAAATTCGATAAAACCTACCCGCGTAGAGCAAACCCGGGGGGTGATAAGGAAAAGGGATTTCAAAAGGGGAGAACCTTAAGAGGGGGGCGCAGCCCACATCTTGTGGTTCTCCTCTTTTGTCCGCAGCGGCTTAGCCGCTG
>ONNU01000043.1 GCA_900319255.1 uncultured Eubacteriales bacterium | reverse complement strand
CTTAACCGGGAAAAGGCTATGCAGGAAACTGAGCTGAATATCGCAAGGAATATTCAGATGGGCTTTCTTGAGCCTGCTGACTTTGAGAGTATTTATGCAAATATCCATGCGACTATGCTGCCTGCCAAGGATGTGGGCGGCGATCTGTATGACTATCAGGTGCTCAGCAATGGAAATATCTGTATTATTATTGCAGATGTATCCGGCAAGGGTGTTTCAGCTGCTTTATTTATGGCAAACGCAATAACCCTGCTTCGTCATGCCGCAGAATCCGGCTTATCTCCAGACAGGATAATGACGAAATATAATGACCATCTTGCTAAGCATAATCCCAATATGATGTTTATTACCACCTTCATCGGTATTTATCACCCGTCAACAGGCGAATTCTTCTATTCAAATGCCGGTCATAATCCTCCGTATCTTCTCTCTGACTCCCTTATGGAGATCGAAAGCATGTACGAGGTAGCCGCAGGTATTTTCGGCGGAGAAGCATATACCGAGAAATGCCTCAGACTGAAACCAGGCGATACGGTGTTCCTGTACACTGACGGTGTGACAGAAGCCAAAAGCGCCGGCAACGAGCTGTACGGGGATGATCGTCTGAAGCAGATTCTTTCCGGACATCTTCACGAGCCGGGAGAAGCTGTTATGAATACCGTCCTTGACGATATCAGGGAATTCTCAGACAAAGCCGTACAGAATGACGATATCACTATCCTGACCTTTACCATTCCGTCAGAAAACAGTATTACGCTTCATCTTGATGCCGTTAAGCAAAACATGGAAACAATAAATAAACATATCAGCTCTCTTGCTGTTGATGACGATATCAAAGCGCAGCTGAGGCTGATAGCAGAGGAAATGTTCGTCAATATTTGCAGCTACGCCTATGAAAACGGCAGCGGAAAGGCAGATATCAGTATCTCAGCTGACAGCAGCAAGGTCACGCTGACATTTACAGACAGCGGCAAGCCCTTCGATCCAACAAAAAATATTCAGGATATCGAAGAATATGACCCCGAAAATCGTATTGGCAGTCTTGGACGTTTTCTGACCTTTGAGCTTGCGGATTCCTATTCATACAAATATGAGGACGGAAAGAATAAGCTTACTATTTCCAAAAACATCTGATGAATAATACAGATCTGTGCAATAATATAAGTATTGCCAGCCTTTCGGGAGACAAAAAATATCAAAGCCGGTGAATCCAACAATTCATCGGCTTTTTTATTTTTGCTGAGTATTAATATGCAGAATGACCGGGCAGCTCATAGGAACTGTCCGGTCATTCTTTTCCGGCTTATTTCAGCCTGTTATGATCTGATACGTGAATATCATTTCAGCTTCTATCAGTCATTACTGAAGATAGCGCTGCCGAATCTGGTATTCTTATTGCTGGAGCCGCTAAAGCCGCCAAGGGAATCGTATCTGTTGTTGATCTTAACATGAACCATGCTCTCCCAGTATTCCTCATCGCAGAGGTCACAGATGAAGCTCTGGTTCGGGTCAGCCTTCTCGACTGTGTAAGAACCTTCACGGATGGTGAATGAGTGTTCCTCTCTGTACCTGTCGATATATTCAATATGAAGGTCAGTCGGGAATACAACTTCCATCTCGGTCTGGTTTCTGTCCTTGGTCTGGAAGAAAATGTGCTTATTATAGTTGGTCTTTACATTGACCGTACCTGATGATGCGAATACGATCTCGCTTGCAGAGAATGATACGTTATTATCAACTCTGAGATCCTTATTGCCTTCCCAGCGGAAATACATCTTACCAGGTGTAAGATAATTCCATACTCTGGTTGCTGCAAAATATCCGTCATTGACTGTCATATTTACAGTCTTTGAGGTATTATGACCGCCGGCTGTGATCGTAAGCTTATCTCCGTTTGCTGTTACCCAGTTGGTAAGAGATGTTGCTTCAACGGGAGTATCAGTATCAGATACGCCTTCAGTATACTTCCAGTAGCTTGTGGGATCTTCAAAATACTCCTTAGCCTCATCGCTGAAGAGATTCAGTCTCGGAACCCAGTTAGCGTTTGATGCAGTTCCTGCATTTACATAGTTGATCGGGCATCCGTCTTTTCCGATCATATTGCTGCTGAATGAATATGCACCAGCTCTGATACGATACGGAACATCTGCGCCGTTCTTCTTGTAGGATACAGTTACATCATTCTTGAAATAGAATGTGATAGGACGATAGGTTCTTGCCTTAGCAATATCCTCTGTTGTTGCAGGAGCAATAACCTCACTGGAGCTCTTGCGCTCTACCGTCATATCAAATGTGCAGGTATCTGTTGCAGCGACCTGCTTGAATTCAGTATTTGCGATCTGACGATAATCAGATGCAGCATTCTGTACCCAGTAGGAGGTGGTTACGCCTGCCTTCTTTGCAATATCCATGTATACCCATGCGCCGTCTACGATGGAGATGTGATCTTTCTCAACACCCTCTTCTGTTCCGCTGATGATAAACTTGACATTGTAGATATCATTTGCTGAAATGAAGATGATCGGGCAGTTCTCTGTATTGAAGTATTCGATCTTCTTCTTGACAGGGTTGTTGCCTGAAGGATCGGTTGAATACTCAAGTTCAAAGGTTGCGCCGCTTCCCACGAGGTTCTGTGTATCATAGAAAATGATCGGGATAAGAGCTGAGGTTGAAACTGTTACGTTATTGATCCTTGCTTCAAGTTCTGCAGTTGCAGCGTTGATCTGAGCAACTGAAGAACCGCTTGAAATATAGACAGACTTTGCTCTTGCAAGCTGTGATTCAAGCTCGTTGATGGTAGCTGCATCATAGATGTTAGGCTTACCATTGTGGATAAACTCAGGATAGTTATGTCCGCTTATATAGGATCTTGCCTTAGCCATCATAGCGTAAAGGTTTGTATAAGCTACAACATAGTTATGAACTGAGTTATAGGTGGAATTATAATCGGATCCGCCGTAGCTGGTGATCGACTCACCTGAGAAGTAATGGTTGATTACGTTGTTCTTAAGTCCTTCCGGGAAGTCATATGAACCGGAGTTGCCAAGGTTGATAGCATTACCGTTCGGGTCATACTGCTTCGGAAGAACGTATCCGTAATAAACCTTGTGAGCTGCATAAAGCTCTCTTTCAAGACGGACCTTAGGCTCGATGTACTCATCCCATCCGCCTGTGCCTGCTCTGAAGGTCGGGTCGAAGAGGATAAGGTCGTTGCCCTGGAGGGATGTTCTGCACAGGAATTCCTTACCTGTTGCATCCTTTGCCTGGAATACAAGGAACGGAGTCTTGTTCGGGATAACAGTCTTGAGGAGACCGCCTTCACTTGTGAAGGTATGAAGTGTTTCCTCACCTACACCGGATGCTGTAACCTTAACATCGTTTGCGCTCCAGCCTGCGGGCAGTCTGAAGTAAATGTTCTGGTTATCATTTACCTGAATGTTCTCAGGGCTGCTGGTGTAGAGTACCATGTTGGTAAACTTACCATCCCGAACAGATACTGTATCCTTCATTACCATGTAGACATCTCCGTATACGCCCTTGATCTGGTCTGTATACTGAATATCTGTTCTGTAGTCCTTATCATACCACTGTCCTCTTGCAAACGCCGGGTTATATTTCAGACCCTTTGCCTGGAAGGAGTAGGTATTTGTCTTATCAACGGGGATCTTGTATTCATACCAGTCATAGACCATTGTAAGCTCTGTATCACCGGTACGTCCGAGAGAGTCACCGTTGCCCCAGTTAGGTGTACCACCATAGAGGTTTGTGAATGAAAGGTTAGTTGCGTGAAGAGCATTCTTACGATTTGACTCGACACTTGAAGAATGTGTGCTGTAAAGTGTACCGTATGAGTAGTAGTAAGACTGGTTCTTCATTCTGATCTTTGTACCGCCGACGAAGGCAGTTCTCAGACCGGTTGCTGTCATATCTGACAGATCTACTTCAGGCTCCTCATATTCATAAGTCGGGGGCTGGTTAGTACCCTTTGCTCTGTAATAGAAGGTTGAAGAAGAATAGTAATTCCTGTTGTTGATAACACCGCAGTAGTTTCCAAGAACTACCTTGGAGCTATTCTCTACAGTTGCGCCGTAGGTATCATATTTGATGGTTTTATAGCAATGTACACCATTGTAAACAACATCGCCTATTTTTTCGCCGCCTCTGTGACGATAGTAAGAACCGTCAAGAACGGAACCGTCAATTACTTCAAACAGGTTACACATACCCTGACCATCAATAAGACATCCGGCAGGATCGCTATAGATATCCCATCTGTAATGTCTTGTCTTCTGTATGTTACCCTCCCAATATTCCTCATCGCCTGTACCATGCCATACATAGTACAGGTCGGTAATATCAAAGAATACATTACCGCTGTAGCTATTGAGAAGATCATCACAGCCTATCTTCTGACCGTTGAGCAGAAGGATACATCCTTTAGCTCTTGAGTTAAGAGGAATGTAGAAGTAATTGGTTTCTGCAACACGGATACAAGGTGAACCTCTGTTTGCCCATGAGTCAGTCAGAGCATTCTCATTGTAGTCCCATGCATAGACACGCAGACCTTCAAAGTTAGTATTTCTGTATTTCGGAATTCTTGCTTTGATATCATCTGTATCGATCCAGATAATAGTTGTACCGATATTCTGAGTAGGCTTGGAGTCTACACCTGACTGACCGAAGAAGTCAAAAGGTGTGGGTACGGATGCAGACACTGCGGGAGCCTTGAGAATACTGTTAACAAGTGAATCAGAAACGAGACCATTGAGTGTATAGGAGCCTGCGCCTGTAGCTGTTGCGCCTGAGCCTGTGCTGTACTTCGGATAGATCCTTGAAACAGCGATAGAATTGATGCTTTCCTGTACAAAGTTTCCTACACCGTTTATAACACGGGCATTATTTGTTGTTGAATACTGGAGGAGATACTGACCCTTGCCTGTATAATTCACTGCGTTGGATTCAGTCTCTCTTAATGTTTCGCCGTCACCGCCATAATACTTATGGATAAAGCTGATGGTTTTGGCTGAATCAAAGTTCATTTCGAGAATATAGTGTGTGCCGTCAAATACAGTAGCATAAAGCTGGTTGCCGACCTTGGCAACTACTTCTGAAACTGCATCAGCTGATACGCCCGGGATCTCTGCGGGAACTTCGATCCTGAGTATTGATGCTTCCTGCTTATCGGAATCATCAAACATAAGAACATACTGACCGGATACTACTTCAATAGGCTTGGAGTAGATGTATTCACCGGTGTTGAGGTCATAGGTCTTTACAACAGCTGTCTGATCTGCATTATATACAAATCTTACAACGTCATAATCGCCCTCTCTGATAGAGTTGTAGATGGAAGCAGAGCCGTCCTGATTATAGACCTCAACGCTTGTGCTGCTTGAGCCCTTGATATAATACTCGGAAAGCTTGCCCTTCTTGAGGTTGAGAGTATTGATTACCTGGGTCTTTACTTCACCGTTGGTAGTCGTTGTCTGAGTCTCAACTCTCTTGAGTGAATCAAACTCGATGACAAAGTTATTGTCTCTTACATCAGCGCTGCTGATCATTTTCTCAGCGCCGAAGGATTCGGTTGTTCTTTCAAGAACAGGATAGGAACCGGTTGACGGATTGAACTCGCCGTTGTAATCATATACAACATGCTCAAGAACGAGAGTTGCCAGATATCCGTTTGATCTTGTGGTATCAATATCAAAGTATGTCAGGTTCTGTCCTTCGATAGCATGAGCGCCGTCACTGTTGAGGTTTGTACCTCTGGAGTTATTGCCTATGTACTCATCAAGTGTGAAGGAAACTACTGTATAGTTATCATATACATATTTGTTATCCTTGTCATAGTAACCATTGATAACTGTACCCTTGTTGAGTCCCTTTACCCAGATCCTTGTCTTGTTCTGGTTTGTGAGAAAATCTGTAGAAACACAGTTTTCGTTGATCTCACCTGACGGCTTTACAATAGTGAATGCATTGTATGCTGCAAGCAGCTTATCGTAAGCACCATCGATCTGAGCCTGAGTTGATGTTGCGCTGTCGAATACTGACTGAGCCTCCTGTGCCTTAGCCTTCATCTCATTGTAGGAATCGTCAGTACAATTCTTCTTAGGCTGATCGAGCAAAGTATTTACTCTTGTAAGAAGGTCTGTAAGAGCTGCTGTATCGAGTGTTACCTCAGTATTTGAAAGTACAGCCTCGATAGCATCCTTGAGAACTTCGTCCATTTCGTCAATTTCTGCCTGGCTTGTAGAATCTCTCAGAGTTTCCTCAGCAATACCAAGGATATCGTTGAGCTCATCTCTGAACTGCTTCTTATAGCGGGTGTTATTGACATAGTTCTTTGCCTTCTTGATATCCTTCT
The DNA here is from genome assembly GCA_900319255.1 of uncultured Eubacteriales bacterium. Classification (GTDB taxonomy): domain Bacteria; phylum Bacillota; class Clostridia; order Oscillospirales; family Acutalibacteraceae; genus UBA1213. The sequence continues at coordinate 9,487 of ONNU01000043.1, read as the reverse complement.
TGAGATCGTCCTTATTAAGCTCGCTTGCCCTTACAAGGTCAACAGCTGCTTTAAGCTCCATTGTAAGGTCGCATACCATTGTTGTGGTATAAGCCTCATCGCCGGTCTTGTTAAGAATATCTCCGGATTCTCTCAGTGCCCTGCATCTCATGAAGATACCGGTATCACTGACAAATACATTGTATGCGTTACCGTCATACTTTTTGCTTGAATCCTGCTCCTCCATGACCTTTTCGCCAGCTGCAACAGCTTCTTCAAAATCACGGTAGGTCTCAGGATCGCATGACTTTGTTCTCAGCGCTGCAATAGCGTCAAGAATCTTCTTTGTGAGATCTGCGTAATCTTTGTTTGCCTGTGTAATACCCTTTTCCTGGATGTAATTGAGGTTATTGTAAAGTTCAATTCCCTGATTTACAAGCGCTGTAAGAGCATTGAAGGAAGCATCTTCATAGTCGGAGGCAACATATTTACGCGCTTTCTCAATTGCTTCAAGAAGAAGTCTTCTTTCAGCAGATGATACATTGTTCTCCTTGTAGTCGATATAGGGAGAAACTGCGCTACCGATTTCACTCGATTTGATATGGATAGTAGTATAAGAATTGTCATCAACGCCAATAAGCTCATTTGCTCTGCTCTCGGACAGACGGGAAAGGATCGCAGGTCTGTCCAGATCAACAACAACAAATGCTTCGTTGTCAGAGTTTGAGGTGATATTTACCGCACCGGTGTGTTTGTTACCATTACGGTCACCGTAGGTAATTGTCATAGAGAATGTACCAGCGGTCTCTACATTTGCGACCCACCAGCCGCAGCCTTCATATACCATGTTGGACTGTCCTGCTGTGTCGATACCGTAGAAGTAGTTCTTCATATCTCCCTTACCGCCGGAGCCAAGGTTAGCATCCTTCCATGCCTTCTCAAGTGTACCTGTACCATAGTATACAGTGGACATTGAGCTTGAGAAGTTATCATAGGTATGGTCGGTCTGGAAGATCGGAACACCGCCTACACGGACTTCATTTACCACAGGCGTTATCATTTCGATTCCGCCCTCGCCTTTCTCATTGCATCCGATCTTGCGGTATACAGCTTCGTACTTGTCATCGCCGATGCCCTTGACCTTGAAGTGAACAGCTGTCTTCTGATTCTTTACATAAACCAGCATTCTGTCATCAAGCTCCTGGAGACCGTTCCATGTAGTACCGGTTCTGTATTTGAGACCGGGCTTGAGGAATTCAAAGTAAATGTTTCTGTCTGTATTGTTCAGATACCAGAGGTGGAACATTTCATTTGTTTCGACACCATCTATCGTGGTATCCTTTGCGTTAGAACTAAGGACTGCGCCCTTACGGGTGATGATGAGGTTGAAGTAGTTAACCTGCTTCATCGGATCACCATTCCTGTAATATCTGTTTGTGATATTACCGCGGTTGTCCTTCCTGACGGTCTGCTTTACGATGTAGTAGGTTGCATCGTACCAGCCGTTGTTTGAGGGTGAGAAGAATGAAGGGGGACCATTTTTTGTCTGGTCGCTCTGTCCGCTGTTCCAGACACCGCAGGGTTCAAGCTTGTTCTTTCCGTCACGCTCATCTTCATTTGTATTGAAGCCTTCTGCGAGCTTTCCGGTCTGCTTATTGCCCTGGCTGTCATAATAGCTCAGATCAGAGTTGCCTCCGAGCTGATCCTTATAAACAGCTTCCAGTCCGTAACAGTTGCCTGTGTGAGAATACATTTCTGCTTCATCAGCCCAGGTCCAGAGATAGTAGAAGGGAGTCCAGTTCTCGCCGGGATACTGCTTTACATGCAGAGCGATCGAATCACGGATATTGTTGTACTGAAGTACATCCGTATCCATGTCGATATCGGTCAAAGTAACTCGGTTCTTGTTGGCGAGCTTATTGACCGTGAACACTGCGGACATTGTGACTGTCTGGCTTCTCTTGCCGAATGCATCGGTGTATCTTGAGTAAGCCTTGAGCTTTACTGCGGCAGCGTCTCTTCCCGTTGAGGGCGGCAGGTAATCAGCAATTACATATGTGGTGTAATTAGCGACTGCGCTCTCAGCGACGATCTGAGCACCTTCACTGGTTGTTCCTCCTTCCTTGTCGTTCATAACCATGTACTCATTTTCAATCTTTGAAAGATCCGGCACACTTGAACTATCGCTGTAGTATGCATAAGCGTATTCCAGAGCAGATCTTACATTAAGATATGCCTGACGGCTGCTTACGCTGCTTGAAGTATTCATTATACTCGAAGCGGCAATAGCGATAAGTGATGCGGAAAGGATAATGAGTACAGCAGTTATTGCCATAGCAACGGGCAGCGAAATACCCTGCTTGCTTTTCAGCTTTTTCAATAACATAGCAGCAACTTCCTTTCCATTAAAATGTTGATGATCTCTCAGCATACCCCTCTGCACTCCGACACAGTACAAAAAGGCATACTAATCTACTATCGTTATTATTATATTACAACTATTTTCATTTAGCAAGATAGTTTATACTTTTCGTATGATTAATCAATTATGTACTAAAACCTTTATGCATATTACACAATATAGCGTTGAAAATTTCTAATATCAGGACAGGCTGAATTTGTTGGAAAATGCCGAAAAAATCCAGTATCCATGCGTCTTTGGACATTATCTGCCATATTCTGACAATGCCTCCGTACAGGGTATGCTGAATTAACAATTTGTTCATATTTTCACATGGGATATTGCCGGGAAATATTACTCTCTGTAGAATTCCTGCTGTGGTTGGCATACACTGTGATTCAAGGGGAAAAACCGGCTTTTTATGGGGTTTTTAGTGCTTCCAGGGTATTATAAGAGGGTGTTATTTTTCCATCCTCTCCCCTGCTCTTTTTCGATCCGGAAATCACGAAAAGGAAAATGCAAGCTGATCTATCACATCCTCCGCCGGTTTTTCAGCATATGATCCAACGAAAAAGCAGAAGAAAAACCAAAGCCGAATAATTCTGTTATAGAATTTTAAAGAATGCAAAATGACCTTCCGGTTATTCGTTTTAAGAAATATATCAGCTGATTTATAATCACAATTCATTCACATTGTGTCAGTTACACTTGTAAAGCATTCATCTTTATATCTGTATTGTGCTATAATTCAGATACTTTTGTGCTATTATTTGCAGTGATTTATTGATCCGGCATTTCCGCAGCAGGGGGCTTCTTTGATGCGCTATTATCTTGTGAATCTGTGTGAATTTTTGTGAACGGCTGAAAAATAGCTATTCATGCGGGTTTTAGTGGTGTAAAGGTGATAGCTTGCGTTTATAGTTTCGTAAAGTTTTTGACTTTACACGCTGTTATCAAGGTAATATGTGACTTAAATTATGCATCAAAGCTTTCTCAGAAGCTGCCATTGACCTTTCCGTAGGCTTTTCTTCTATAATAGAATGAAACGGCAGAAGCTGTCATGTTCGACCAGCTTCTGCCGTTTTTGTTTTTGTTATTCTGATGCTGCCTGAGAGCTTATCTGTTATTCATAAGCTCCATTCCCTCATCTGTAAGGGTGCATACATCATTTTCATCTGTAACTGCAAGCTTTTTGCTTATCACAAGATCTGCTGCTGCTGTAAATACTGCGCTGACATTGCTGCCCATGCGGTAATTCATAAGCTTTGCAGCTTCTTTTATCAGATGCTCCTTGGGAAGGCTCGCTTCATCATAAAGTATCTGAAGCACAGCATTTGCTGCCTCTGCATAGGGAACATCCATGACCTCACGGTTATTATCCCCTGTTCCGTTGGGTCTGTAAAGAGCATAGCCTGTGGGTTTTACGTCATCGCTCCAGATGATCTGTACATCCTCGCCCTGGGATGTCTTGGGATAGGTCATCGCTGTAACCGTATCATCTAAATAGCGGTGAAGCTTCGGGGTGCTTCTGACTATATCAAAGCTGTCGGTAACTCTCTTGATGACCAGTTCCTTATTGATCGGAGCTTCCGTCTCAATTACCTTTCTGATCTTCTTACGGATAACATCAGAATATCTCTGGGTAAGAAGCTCATCCGGAGTTGCTGTATTGAATGGCAGCTTTGTTATCTCATAGTTTGCGATCTCTCTTGGCTCCGGCTCATCGGGAGGTGTGAAGATAGGCTCGTTTTCAGCGTACGGATCTTCAAAGTCCTCGAAATTGCCTTCTGCAAGTCTTGCAAGTATCTCGTCGAGCCTCGTAAGCTCCTTTTTGCAGTTATCCCACCAGTCCATTGACCATACACGAACAATCCTCCAGCCGAGACCATCAAGCACGCCGACCTGAGCGATCTCTCTGTCTCTTGTTGTTTTGGATCTGCCGTAGCTTGCACCGTCAAGAAGGATGCCGAGAATATATTTATCCGGATCCTTGGGATCTATTACGCCGATATCTATTCTGTATTCTGAGTTTCCGACCATTCTGTCTGTCTTGTAGCCGTTTTCTTCGATATGAGCGCAGATCGTATCAGCGATACCCTTGATATTATTCTTATCTGCGGCAACACTGTTGCTGTCGCTGACAAGAGATTTTCCGTCTGCATATGCAAGGAAGGATTTGAGCGCTGCAACACCGTCTGCCGCTGTTCTTGAAAGATCGATCATATCCGCTGTGAGAGATGAGAATACGATCATTTCGCATCTTGCACGGGATACTGCAACATTCAGTCTTCTCCAGCCGCCTTCACGGTTAAGCGGTCCGAAGTTCATGGAAACACGTCCGTTCTTATCCGGACCATAGCCGATGGAGAACAGTATTACATCTCTTTCATCACCCTGTACATTCTCAAGATTCTTGATGAATATCGGTTCCTCGCTGTTATATGCCCATGCTTCAAGCTCGGGATCCTCTGCGCAGACTTCATTGAGAAGGTCGTCGATAAGATTCTGCTGATTGACATTGAAGGTTACAATACCCACGCTGAGCTTTGATTCGTTTTCATCATGCGCCCTGCGTTTCAGCTCCTCGATAATAGCCTGGGCTTCAGCAAGGTTATTTCTTGATTTGCCTCTTTCAAATACGCCCTCGACAGGAACAAGTCTCACCTTTGTTTCCCTGTCGTTAACTGACGGGAAGGTATAGAGCTTATTCTCATAGAATTCGTGGTTGCTGAATGCGATAAGGCTTTCATGGCGGCTTCTGTAATGCCAGAGAAGATGTGTCTGCGGCATATTGAGGGCAAGACAATCATCAAGTATGCTTTCAAGATCTTCAATATCAAGGTTATCCTCATCAACGGAGGTACTTGAGAAGAAGGATGTTGGTGGCATCTGCTTCGGGTCGCCCACGATAACAGCATTTTCTCCTCGTGCAAGAACGCCTACCGCCTTACAGGTGGGAAGCTGTGATGCTTCATCGAATACAACTATATCAAATGGCTTGCGCTTCGGGTCAAGATACTGAGCCGCTGAAATCGGGCTCATGAGCATACACGGACAAAGTCTCGGCAGAAGTGTCGGGAGCTGCTCAAACAATCTGCGTATGCTTACTCCCCTGCCTCCGCTGCGGATAGCCTTTTGCAGTATGCCCAGCTCACTGCTCTGAGCTGCCTCACGGGCAAAGTTCGGAACCTTTGATGCAAGACGGCAATAGATCTCCTGCTTTGTCAGAGCTGTGATCTCCTTATCCATACGCTTGAACTGCTCGATCTTTTCATTAAAGACAGGACCGGAGAATTTATTCAGCGCTGAGCTGCCGTCAATCGCCTTCATAGCAAGAGCCTTGGATATGGTCTTGATGTATGCGCCCTTCATATCGGAATGAGCCATTCCCTCACGATATGCCTGAACTGCCGGAGCAAGTCCTGACTGTTCAGCTTCCTCTGCGATATCGTTCCAGGTTATCCATTCCTTCATCTCATCAGTATGTGCAGAAATTGTTTCGCATATCGCTGTATCATGCTCGATCCATCCTTCTGCATCGCCTGTTCTTAGCTCAAGGAAGGCGTAGAAATCAGCTCTTGCCTTTTCAAGCTTATCCCATTTTTCAAGCAGTACGGGGATTATCTCTCTTGCATCTGTATTTCCGCAGTAGCTCATGCGGAAATCATCATTTCCTGTTATTTCAAACAGCTTGTTTGCGCTGTCCTTTGCTTTATCGGAATGACGGGCGATATTGCTCCAGTCTGTATCCTTACCATTATAAAGGTTGCCAAGATCGTTGCCGTACATTGAGAACAATCTGTCTGCCTCATTCTTTTCGATCTGGTAATTCATCAGATCAGTGAGAATGTTTTCAAGCTCATTCTTATCAACCGGCGAGGTCGAATACTGGGATATCTGCTTATGGAGCTTGCTCAGTCCCATTGATTTTGCAAGGAACCATTTCGTGCAGGTGGTTCTGTATTCATCAAGAAGACCTCTGCCGTCAAGGGTGAAGAAATCATCCTTCCAGCTGCTGCCAAGCTTCTGGCGAAGCTGAGCTGCGCTTTGCTGATGCTCGCAAAGCTCCCAGATACCGAACATATAATTTGTAAGGTTTTCCTGCTTTGCCCATGCTTTCGGCATATCGAACCAGACTGCTGCTTCTCTTGCAAGATCAACCGTTTTCTTTGATGCAGCGTAGGTATTCACCGGCTGTCCTGATGAAGCGGCAAATGAACTGAGCGGCTCTTTGATATCGCTGAGCGCCTGCTTATAGCTTTCAAGCTCATTCGGCAGCTGCATCCTGAAATGCTGTGTATAGATCTTGACGCCCACCGGCTCCAGCGGATGATCCTTCGGATGACCGGTACCGCGGGCTGCCGCGATAAGACGTTCAAGCATGACCTCCTGCTTTTCGATGGTATCGGTGTCGATATGCTTTACCAGATCTTCATCAAAGGGCGGAAGCTCCGGATATTTTTCATTGGATTCGTAATCATTGATAAGATGATAAAGGGATTTCCCGCAGGGCTGGCGGCGGTGAAGCGCGCCTGCATAGATATCAAGCTCATGTCTGATATCCGCAATTGCCTGAGCCTTCTGAGCAAAGGATCTTCTGCTCCTGCGCTTTGTGACCTCGGACGCCTGACGAAGCTGTTCCAGCACTGCTTTCTTTTTAGACTTATTTGAATGAAGCTCCAGACAGAATTCGCCGATGCCTATTTTATCAAGCCTCTTCTGTACTACCTCAAGGGCTGCCATCTTTTCAGCTACGAAAAGAACGGTCTTTCCCTGAGCAAGAGCGTTTGCGATCAAAGCTGTGATCGTCTGGGACTTACCTGTTCCGGGAGGTCCGTGAAGAACAAAGCTTTCGCCCTTGCTTGCGGATTCTATGGCAAAAAGCTGTGATGCATCTGCCGGCATGGGAAGAAGTACATCGTCCTCGGGTACTCTTCTGCCCATATCCATTTCCTGAGCTGCCCATGCAAGCTTTCCGTCCATGAGGCTCTTTACTATCTTATTTTCTGCAAGGTCATCACTGCGGTTGCGGATATCATTCCACATTACAAACTGTGAGAATGAGAAAATGCCTAAATATGCGGATTCCTTGACATCCCAGTTTTTCTTCTCCATTACTGCCTTGCGGATGACTGTAAATACCTTTCTTGTATCTATGCCATGCTCATCCATGGGCAGGGGATCAAGTCCCTGGATATCTATTTCATAATCCTGACGCAGCTTTTCAAGCAGGGTTATATTCATTACCGGATCTTCATCCCGCAGCCTTATGATATATCCCTTTGCAGCCGATTTTCTTACGATCTCTATTGGCAGCAGGAGTATCGGCGCATATCTTGCCTTCGTACTCTTGGGATTTTCATACCAGCGCAGCAGACCCATCGCTATATATAATGTATTGGCGCCGTTTTCTTCCATTGCAAGCTTTGACGCTCTGTAAATTTCCTTGATGCTGTTTGAAAGCTCTGTATCAGTGAAAACGGAGCGCAGACGGTGATTCCTGAATTCATTTTCAACTATCTCCGAACAGTCGCTTATCTCTGACATGGCTTCAAAATCGTTCTTTGCCGGAAGCTTTACATCATCGGGCTTGGGAAGTATTGAGAAATCCTCTCCGTCTGCAAGCGCATCCTCAAGGGCATCTATCGAGCTTATCAGAAGCGGCACGGTAGTCTTTGACATCCTGAAATTGATAAGGGTGTTTCTCAGACCAAGATCAAGAAGCTTTCTTTCCCACTGCTGGAGCTTTGTCAGCGGCTGCTTTGCTGTTTCATCTATGCTGATAACATTGCTCAGCTCTCTGGGTACGCTTGTAAGCTCGTCCTCGCTTCTTTCGGCTTTCTGTATAGTCCAGCCGCTGTCAGTTTTTATTCTCATGGGCATCGGCTTGATACCGCTGAGCCTTGCGCGTCTTACATCTATAATGCAGACAGCTTCGGGAACTTCCTTTTCGGCTGCCTTTGAAGCATCGTCAAAGGATGTTTCCTTCCCTGCGTTCATACAGGTACATTCAACAACAGCTATCTCGTTTATACCCTCCGCAAGCTTTTTGCTCAGAAGAGCCGGGTCATCCTGAACAGCCTCCGGGAAGGTCATATCCTCAAGCCATACGCCTGCAAAGATATGATCCTTCTTCATTATAAGTATAGGATGAAGTCCCACAAGCTCCAGCGCTGAAGCATAAAGCAGTGTCATATCCATACAATTGCCAAGCTTCTGGGACAGGACTGCATCACAAAGACGTATCCGCTGACCGGACTGCTCAAAGCTCGGGGGAGCTTCGCTGTAAACGATATTCTGCTCCTCGATAGCTCCGTACACAGCCGCAGCCTGTTTCAGCACTCTGTTGGGATCACAGCTCTGATATGCGGTAAAGGAAGGATCCTCCGTCCATTTTTCAAGAAGCTGGGATGCTCTTGTGATGATATTCACAATATCGGGATGATTCGGTGTTATGAATGAACACAACAGCTCCGGATATACCCCGAAGCCTGTACATTCATCATATGCCAGCACTTCAAGCTCTGTTCTGAATCTTGATAAAGCGTGTCCTTCCTGTGTCAGCTCAAAGAGTATCTCTCCCCTGACAGCTTCTGTCACCGAAACCAGCTTTTCAGCGCTGAGCTTCAATGCAGGACGGCGTATCTCAAATTCAGATGCGGGTGAAATATAATCTATATGTGTCATGAAGGGATGACAAAGCTCATCTGCCGATGTGATGAGAAGATCAACATCTCTGACAGCCTCATCTCTTCCGTTCTTTATTATAATGCTCTTTACTATATCAAGACCATTCTGCTGCAAAGCAAAATTGGCTGATGCGATAATATCAGCTCTGATCTCTATTGCAGGATCAATGAATGCATCAGGATCAATAACAGCTTCTTCCTCTTCGGCATTATCGCTGTAATCAAAGGAAAGCACCGGTTCTTCCCCATCCTGCTCATCAGCTGCTCCGAACATTGGTCTTGCGGTTTCATCAGCAGGAGCTTCCTCGGCTTCGGCTGCGCTCTCCTCGGCGGGAGCTTCTTCCGGTTCGGTTGTGAGTTCCTCTGCGGGAGCTTCTTCCGGTTCGGATGCGGGTTCCTCTGTGGGAGCTTCTTCCGG
>ONNU01000080.1 GCA_900319255.1 uncultured Eubacteriales bacterium | reverse complement strand
CTCTATTTCTCAAATCCGTCAGGAAAGCAAATAGGATTCACACAGCAAGGCAATATAAATCTTGAGCAGGAGAAACATGATTCATACATAAAGGTTATTATCACAGGAATATCAGCGCAGGATCTTGATAAAGATATTATTATCGAAATAGGTTATCAGGAAGATAGTACCGCATATTCTGTTGTATACAGCCCGATGAATTATTGTTATAATGTTTTATACAGAGAGCTTTCAGAGACCAGAACAGAAGATCTCAAAAATGTCATGAGAGCCTTTTATCTGTATAACCAAAATGCGAAAGAGTATTTTGCAAAACAAACTAACTAATGGGGTGAAAGACATGGAAAGTAAAAAGTCTTATGAAACCTCCGAAATGGAGATAATGAAATTTGGCACAGAGGATATTATTATCACATGTCCTCCGACCAATCCGGGAAATGATACTCCACCCGAACCAATTGGTGGTCCGTAATTATATCTGGGGCTGCCGCACTCGCAAAAAAACGCAGTTCGGCAGCCCGCAGCATATTAATATAATAATCTGAATCCTGAATCCGTGAAACTCTAAGGCGAAATATAAAAAACTACAGTATTAATGAGCAGTTTTATTCATTTATCAGAATTTACATATTCATCGAAAATATTTATTTTCAGATTGAGCTTTAACTCCTCAAATGAAAAAATACCGATTCTTAGCTGCTTAAGCCCGGCTATCTACAGGGGATAAGGAAAGGGGTTTCCACCTTTTGACTGACCAAAGCGGTAAATACAAACGAAGCTTGACTCAGAGCATGAAAGCGGAACAGCGGATTCTTTTTTTGCCCGCAACTGAGATGTCAGTTTCAAGGATTCAGAATAGCGTAAACGTAAAATAAGATGAAACAGATCTGTTTTCAGCAAGAATAGCCGATTGTAAATCGGCGAAAGGCTGTCTGCCCGCCGCGGGCGAACACCTTTCCAAAACCCGAAAAGCTTTGAAAAGCGGAGAAAAATATAAAATCAATGTATTGCAAATCCGCATAAACACAGGCTTTTCTGTATATTACAATCAGCTGTTCAGCAAAGTATGTAAGGAGGATAAAAATGGGATCAAATACAAGGTTCATGGTAGAATACGGAGATATCACAAAAGACAACGATGTACAGGCGATCGTTAATGCAGCAAATAACACTCTTTTAGGCGGCGGAGGTGTAGACGGAGCGATACATCGGGCTGCAGGAAAGGAGCTTTATTATGAATGTCAAAAGCTGAACGGATGCAAAACAGGCGAGGCAAAGATAACAAAGGCATATAACCTGCCCTGCGAAAATGTTATACATACCCCCGGACCCGTGTGGAGAGGCGGCAATTCAAACGAACGTGAGCTTCTTGCATCATGCTACCGTTCCTGTCTGGATCTTGCTGTAGAGAACAATATCCGCAGCATTGCATTTCCTTCGATATCTACCGGCGCATATCGTTTTCCCATTGAGGAAGCCGCAATAATTGCCATCAGTACGGCAAGGAGTTTTGTCAATGAGCATCCTGATAAGCTTGATGTGATCAAATGGATCCTTTTCGATGAGAAAACCTATAGCGCATATTCCGCTGCTGTTGACTGCATATGAAGCATGAGCAGTTAGCGATCAAGCGTCCGGATGTCAGATAATAATAATATGTTCTCAGTATAATCCCGAATCAGGGAACTAAGCTTCTGATATATCCGATTCCGGGACAAACTGAAATAAACCGGGCAGGCGAAATTTCTCCGCACTGTCCGGTTTATTCAGAGAATTATCTCTGAATAATATATTCTGATCCTGCCCTGTTCAATAATGCTGTTATCATACTCCTGGGATTTTTTTATGCAAAAACATATCAAACTACCTGAGAAATCTCTGTATGATGCTTTCACTGCAGCAGATCGTTTTGCTGATAACGGGATGCACCGCTCTGATGAACGTTGTTTTTGCAAAAATTGCGTTATCGGCAATTTTCTTGCCGACGACCTGTGATATTTTGTACATATAATAAGTGCCTGTGCCAATAGGTCTGATGCTTGTTTTTCCGATAGCGCCCAGCAAAGCGTCCACTGTATCGAAAAGAATCAGAATATATGAAACAAGCATTACCGCAATGCCGGCAGAAAAAGGAACAGCGTCAATAGCATTATCAGTCAGAGGAAGAAGGAAATGGATAAACACTAAAATCAATAAATCAAGCCCGCGGGCTTGAAGAAAAGCATTAAACATCCTGCCCCGGGATAACGGGTCCGGCGTCACCCTGGCGCAAATTAAATTCAAATCTATAGAATGAGGTCAGAAAAATGGAACTTCGCAAGATACGGAAAAATGATTATCAATGCATAAAAAAGCTGTATAAAGAAGCATTTCCCAACGAGGAAAGAGCGCCCTTCCCCTTTCTGATAAAAAGAGCAGAACAGGGGAGAGCTGATTTCTGGGTAATAATCGAAAACGGCAAAAGCGTAGGTATGGCTTATGTGGTGACATATAAAGACCTTGCATATCTTTTTTATTATGCGATAGACAGCTCATGCAGAGGAAAGGGATACGGAACGAAGGCGCTGAAAAGTCTGATGGAAAAATATAGAAACTATCGCTTTTTTCTTGCCCTGGAAAACTGGAACGAGGAATCAGACAATAAACAGCAGCGTATCAAAAGACACGACTTTTATCTCAACTGCGGTCTGCATGACCTTCCGTATAAGCTGAAAGAGGCGACCGTGATCTTTTCAATAATGGGAACAGGTAACGCTGTCGAGCCGGAGGAATATAAAGCGCTGATGAACCGGTATGTCAGTCTTTTTATGAGGATATTCATTGATTTCCGGATAATAAAAGACCAATGATGATATTTCAAAAGACTGTCAGAT
>ONNU01000192.1 GCA_900319255.1 uncultured Eubacteriales bacterium | reverse complement strand
TTTTGTTTCCTCCTGCGCGCTGCCGGCTCTGGGCTTTTGAGCGCTTTTGTTTTCATTTACTGTCTGACTGCTCTCAGATACCGGGCTGCTCTGCGCAGGCTTCAGGGAAGCGGCTGCCTTTGCATTTGTATTTGTATCGGCTGCGGCTTTTGTTTGCTTCTTTGCCGCAGGGAGCGCAGCTTTTTCAGCGGTAATGCTGTTTTGCGGTACTGATACATCAGCGGCGGTTTTTTCATTCTGACCGTTGCAGGCTGAAAATGCAGTAATAAGCACAGCCGCAGCAGCCATAAGCATAAGCCTTTTGATATTATTCATATTACTTCCTCCCTTCCTGCTGCTGTCAGGCTATTTCAAGGACTTTCGGTTCAAATGCAAGAAATTCCCTGTCATGGGTGACAACAATAAGACTTTTTCCGCCGGATGAATGAAGCTCCCTGAGAACATTCCTGACGATCACTGCGCTTTTTTCATCAAGGTTTGAAGTCGGCTCATCCACCAGAAGTATATCTGTGTCAAGCATCAGTATCCTTGCAAGCAATACCCTTCTGTACTCTCCGCCGGAAATTTCAGAGGGGTAGGAATCAGTGATATTATCTATCCCCAGCTTTTCCATCAGTCCGGCTGCCTTTTCCCTGTCTGCTTTTTTTCCTGCAAGCTCCAGAGGACAGATCACATTCTGCCACACTGTAAGCTCAGGGATAAGTGAATTTCCCTGCATCATATATCCTATAACGCTGCCTCTCAGCCTTGTGCGTTCCTTTTCCTTCATATCGGTAAAAATACCTCTGCCGTTAATATATACCTCCCCGCAGTCGGGATGAAGCATCCCGGAAATGATACTGAGAAGCGTTGTCTTTCCGCAGCCGGACTCTCCTGTAATGCAAAGGAAATCTCCCTTTTCAAGCTCAAAGCTTGTTTCCCTGAGTCCGTTTCTGCCGAAGCTTTTTGAAATATTATCTGCCCTTATCATCATATCTGCTCCTCTGCAAGCATTGCAGGCTCCAGCCTGATAAGCTTGAAAAACGTCATTGATACCGCAGCCAGAAGTATCACAAGATTCACTCCTGCCGTTAAAAGCGCAAGACCTGCGGCATTATATATATCAATAAATTTATATGGCATATCCAGCTGCTGCTTTATGATATTGTGCAGCGGCAAAAGAAAAATGCATACAAAGATGATCCCCGCCGCAGTTGCCGAAAGCATCAGATAAATATATTCCCGGAAGAAGATGCCTGCTATCCTGCCCTTGGAGATTCCCACTGAAAGCAGGCTTCCTACACGGTTTCTTCTCTGATGAAAGGTTATCGTAACAAGCGAAAACAATGCCACTGCGCCGATGACTGCAACGATAGCATTCAGTATCTCCCCGAAGCTTTTGAAATATCCTGCCTGCTTTGAAAGTCCGTCAACAATATCGCTTACGGTATAGGCTGAGATACCCTCTGATGCATATATATCTGATATTTCCCTTCTTACCCTTTCCTTTTCGGCATCGCCTCTGATGTTTACAAGCACCGTTGAAGCGAGGTCAGTTCTTTCTCCGAAGATATCTGCATATTCCTTGCGGGCAGTTATCAGATCAGCCGTCTGATAGGATAAAAACACGCTCTGGTCATATCCCATTCCCGTCTCATCCATAACACCTACCACACGCAGCTCTCTTCCGAAAAGCCTGACCTTTTCTCCCACTCCGACGCCTCCTGCAGAGCCTGCGATAATCTCATCCCTGCCAAGCTTTCTTACGATGTCATTACCCATCCATTCGCTTACTGTAAAATCGGTTGCGGGATCAATAGCGATGATCTGCATTTTTGCGCTTGCGCAGCATTTCATGGGCAGGGTCTGAAGATAAAGCTGAGGGCTTGCATTGCTTATCCCGTCAAGCTTTTTCAGCCCATCGGTTATATTGTCTTTCAGAAGCACAGTGCATGAATTGCCCTTGAATAAAACCTCTTTTGCGCTTTCGCCGTAATCTGTGGGAACCACCATAATATCTGCTCCCACACGATTTCCTGACTGCCTTACTCCAAGCTCTATATTTTCTGTGAACAAGGCTGTTCCGAAAACGCTTACCGAAACGATAAAAACCAGAAAAAAGAATATCAGACTGACAAAACCCTGATGACGAATGCTTTGCAGTACATATTTATTTGATGTCATCGTTTTTCCTCTTCCTCTCAACTGTCAGCCCGGCAATGGCAAATACTGCATTAACAGCGATGAGAAGCCACGCTCCCACAGTCAATGCCGGGAATGTATGCATATTGCACGCCATAGCCGCCATCTGACACCTGCCCAGAGCAGGTATGAAAAGCAGCTCCACCGCCGCAGCTATGACCGGCAGATCAAAAAATATCCTTACCTTCGTATCCTTACAGAAAAGCTTTCCTATGCTTATGATAATGACAAGAACAAGTATCATCTGCGCTGCCTTTGCGCTGGAATTACAGGGCATTTCCATCGCTCCCTGACACGGTGCCAGAAATGTATTCACTGCAATTATCAGAAACAGACTGATAACAATACTGATAATGCCGGATATTTTACCTTTCATTTTCTCTGCCCTCATTTCCTCTGAATATGTTAATATTTTATCAGAATAATAAATAGTAGTCTAATCCGGATATTCTATACTGTATTATAGGTACAGCCTATATATTTCCGCTGTGTCTTTAGCCGGCTTTATTTTCTGACAAAAAAAGATCTCAGCAGATGCATAAAGCTTCCGCTGAGATAACTTAGT
>ONNU01000013.1 GCA_900319255.1 uncultured Eubacteriales bacterium | reverse complement strand
TGACGAAAAGCAGGTAAAGACTGATCAGGCGAAAAAGGATATCGCCGTGCTGCTGGAGTACAAGAAGAATATTCCGGCGGTGAAGGATTATAACTGGGATGCCAATAATGCTGACGGAAATACAGGCAATACATATGGCAAGCTGTATTTTGTTGATGCAGTGATAAAGGACATCAACGAGGACGGTAAGCTTGAGATGATCGTCAAATATGATCTCAGGGCTGTGAACTTCAAGAGTAATAATGAACAAAGCAGGGATATATACAATTACTCTCCCGCGTACACCTATGATATAGTCAGTGTAGTGGACGGAAAGGCAGTTGCTACAGAGCATTATGTAAATGAAGAAGGACTGTATCATCAGGGCGAAGCTAGATAAAGGAGGGATATGAAATGAAAAGAATAATATCTATCGTATCAAGCGCCGCATTGGTTATGACAGGAGCCTTGTCCCTGAGTATGACGGTATCGGCAGATACGCATACCGAGGATATTTACGGGGCAGACAACAATAATAATCACACAAGTATTTATTATGATAAAACATCAAAAGAACTATATATGTCCGGTTATGACTACTGGCACTCAGGTGATCACGGAGGTTGGAAATACTGGTACTACAAGATCAACGACAAGAACAAATATGAACAGCAGATGAGAATTGCGAGATCAGGAGAAAGAGATGATCCGTCAAGAAACAAGTATTTTAAAGATCTTAAGGAATCTACCGAGCAGGAATTTGAAGAAGCTCTTTATCAATATGAAAAAAATGATAAGCTGACCAAAGTAGATATTGACAAAGGATTTTCTCAGGTGGAGCCGACTGATTATTCAAAGAAGGATGTAGATATTCCCGATTATTCCTATATCCGCAATATATCCCTTGATACTCAGGAAAATACGTCAGTTATACTTGAACCGAAGATCATGCTGTATGGCACCGGTATTGATCTTAAGACCACATGGAAAAGCAGCGACAGCAAGATCGCAGAGGTGGACAGTGAGGGCAGGGTCACTGCAAAGGCAGAGGGCAGCTGCACCGTTACCTCGGAGATAGAGGGCATCGGCACAGTGGAGAGCTATAACATAACTGTGGAGCCTTATATGTCGGAGACGGAGAAGAAGATAAAGAATATAGTTGATCAGGGCGGTACAGAGAGGGATATCTATGAAAGCATATATAGTGGAATAGATGGTATTTCGTCGGCGGGTCATGTTATCCTTGATGTTGATGGTGATGGAAAATATGAACTTATCACACGGAATTATGACAGATCAGCAATAATGATCTACAAGCTTTCCGGTTATAACCTTCTTGAAAAGAAATTTGATTATCCTGACCTGGGATATGACCGTATCCGCATGGATATGAGATACAAGGATGATGATGTTTATTTCACGGCAATGGGAACCAATGATAATAAAAACTATTTAATAAAGGTTTTTAAATTCTCTGACAGTCAGTTTGTAATGAATAAGGTGTATGAGACAAAATTCAGTTATGATGATTACTATTTGAAGATCGATGCAAGTGCAAATAAATATCTTGTATGTTCCTGGCTGGAGTCCTTCAATGATAATTGTACAGAAGCGACCCCTTCCAATACTCAACTGCTTGCAAAATCCGATTTTGGTTCTTGCCTGACAAATTTTATGGCAAGCTACTATGTGAACGAAGATTCTGATGAACAATGGAACAAGAATTTCGTATCTGATGATGGAGCACATGGATTATATAAGGCTCTGTTTTGTGATGAGATATACGCGCGGCATGGCTTGAAAACCTCAATACCGCGCAAGGTAGCATTTTTTAATAAGAAGACTTATTACAAACCGGAATATGATCTTACCCATTTCACTGATGCCGTTGTTGACAGTGAATTCAGTTACAAGGAAAGAGAAGCGATCAAGGTCTTTAATAACACTGATAACCCATCCGGACAAGCGTAAATATCGGCGGGCGTGCAAAAAAGGCACGCCCGCCGATGACTGTTTTTATTAAGCTTCGTCCTTGAGTGATCTGTAGCCCAGGATAAAGGCGGCGATCTCGAAGATTATGCCGAACTGGCAGAAGGTGGTGGTGGAGATCTTGTCCTTCGTCATGCCCAGCGCTCCGGCTATGCTTTCGTAAAATCCATTGGAGCCGTTCATGTAGAATACCGTCCCCAGTATGATTATCGCAAGTCCGATCCCTCCGAATATCAGCGCAGAGATCATAAGCGGTTTGTTTTTCATTTGCTTTTACCTCCCATGTATTAATACACTATCCCTCCATAGCGCGCGCACAGGGCTTCAAGCTCCCTGCGCTCTATCGGACAGCGGCTGTCTACGATAAGCCGCCCTGTGAAATATCTCAGCGCCGCTTCAAGGGTCGTTGCGTCGCTGGCGTGTACCGTTACCGGCAGCCGTGACATATTTGAATTTACCGCAAGCAGGCTGACATCATCGCTTGAATGAAGTACGATGCAGATGGAATTGATGTTCTCATCGTCCATGTCGATAAGCTCGTCGCTCATGCTGTAATCACATTCGATGGGCTGGCTCAGCTCGATATTGTCCGGCAGGAAAAATACTTCGCTTTCCACAGCGGCAGCATAGCTGTCCTTTTCACTCTCCGGGTCGAATATATTCTGACAGGAAAGCAGTCTTTCCGCTGCGGCTCCGTCCTTGTCGGGCGCAGTGTTAATAAAGACTGAGGCTCCGCTGTATGCAAGCTTTTTCAGGCTGTCTTTGTCAAGGGAGCTGAGATCTGCTACCGCTATCAGGGGTATCTCCGCATGGGGCAGGGCTATCTCCAAAAGCTCGGGAAGCTCCCCGATGCCGTCTGTGCTGCGGATTCCGAATGCGGATGCTCCCAGAGACTGCAGGGTTATCAGAGCGGCAATATAATCTATCTCGTTTTCGCTTTTGCCGTCCTCATCTGCGTTGACCGTGACAAAAACAGGTATTTCCGCCTGAACTGCGGCGATAACTCCCGCTCTCATCTGCCACAGTCTGCTGCAGCCGTGAAGAAGTATCAGCTCTGCGCCTTCGTCCCGGAGTATGGTCATTTTTTCAAGGTAATCAAAGACTGCCGCTTCAAATGCGCCGCAGTCGTATTCCTCGGCGCTGCAGTCCTCGCTGCCGAGAACAGCGCCGATATGAGCGCCCTTCGGGGCTGATGCCCGGGCTTTGCTCACAGCCTCTGCATAAAGCGCTGCAAGCTCGTCATCCTCATCTCTTTCCTCGAGCATAACATGGCTGATATGCCCGGTGTCTGCCAGAACAAGATTATATCCGCTGCATTGCAAGGGAACGTCAGCGCTGTCGCTGTCGTCTCTTCTGCTGATATTTGCGGCAAGCGGAAGGCTGAAGCTGAATTTCATGGTGTTTCTCCTTTACTGCGGCAGGCTGTTATCACATGGATTCAGGAGCGGTTATCCTGAACATTGTAAGGATATTTGCGATCACCGTCTTAACTGCAAGACAAAGTGAAAGTCTTGCCTGCATGAGGGATTCGTCCTCGCTCTTTACCTTGCAGGCATTATAGAATTTATGGAACAGCGCTGCGGTATCGTATACATATCTGGTGATCCTTGAGGGGTCAAGATCCTTTGCGGCTGTATTAACTTCATCGTCAAGGGCTGAAAGCTTATTGATAAGCTCGATCTCTTCGGGAGATGTAAGCTTTGCATAATCCTCTGCTGTGCATTTGCGGGGGGTGATATTCTCCTCTGCAAGCTTCTTGACGATATTGCAGATTCTTGCGTGAGCGTACTGCACATAATATACAGGGTTCTGGGATGACTTCTCGACTGCAAGGTCAAGATCAAAGTCGAAATGTGTATTTGCTTCTCTGAGGTTGAAGAAAAAGCGGGCTGCATCTATGGGTATCTCATCCAGCAGAGTGACCAGTGTGATAGCCTTTCCGCTTCTTTTTGAAAGCTTGTACTGCTCGCCGTTTTTGATAAGCCTTACCATCTGCATAAGCACAACATCAAGCTTTGAAGCGTCAACATCAAGCGCTGTGAGTGCAGCCTTCAGACGGGGAACATAGCCGTGATGATCTGCGCCTAATACGTCAATAGCCCTGTCAAAGCCTCTTGTAACAAGCTTATCGTAATGATAGGCGATATCCGGTACCACATAGGTGGGCAGACCGTTGGAGCGGATAAGTACAAAGTCCTTGTCTGCGCCGAACTGCTCAGCCTTGAACCAGACTGCGCCGTCCTTTTCATAGGTATGACCCTTTTCTGTGAGCATTTCAACAACACGCTTTACTGCGCCGTTATTATGCAGTGTGCTTTCTCTGAACCAGTTATCATATTTAATGCGGTATTTGAGAAGATCCCTTTCAAGTCCTGCAATATTCAGGGGAAGGGCATAGCTGACAAGCGCCGCTCTGCGTTCATTTTCGGGAGCGTCAACATATTTGTCGCCGTTTATCTCTGCAAAAGCCTTTGCATGGTCGATGATATCCTGACCGTGATAAGCGTCCTCGGGCATTTCGATGCCGTCCTTATAAAGCTGGAGGTATCTGATATCCAGCGAAAGCCCGAATTTCTCGATCTGGTTGCCTGCGTCATTTACATAGAATTCTCTTTTTACATTATAGCCTGCCATTTCAAGAAGACTTGAAAGCTGATCCCCCAGAGCGCCGCCTCTTGCATTGCCAACGTGCATGGGACCTGTGGGGTTGGCTGAAACGAACTCTACAAGCACGCTTTTTCCCTGCCCGAAGTCTGTATGACCGTAGCTTTCGCCCTTTTCGCTGACTTCCTCAAGCACCTGCGCATAGAATGCGGGGGAATAGAAGAAATTGATAAATCCGGGACCTGCGATCTCTGTTCTTTCAAGTCCTGTGTCTGAAAGGTCGATCTCGGAAACGATAGCCTCTGCGATCTTTTTAGGTGCGGAGCGGAAAACCCTTGCGGATACCATTGCCGCATTGGTGGCAAGATCTCCGTGAGAGCGGTCGGCCGGGGTCTCTATATTGAAGGAAGGAATCTCGCCTTCCGGAAGAAGCTGCTTTGCGATGGCTGCTTCAAAGGCTTTCTTTATCGCTGCATCAAGCTTCTGTACTGTGTTCAGCGCCGTTGACATTAGTGGCTGCCTCCTTTATTCTAAGTGTAAGCTCATTAGTGCTTGCAAGCTCATTTTCTATATCAATACTGTAACGTACGGAAACGCTTCCTCCGTTATCATCCAGGTTAATATCGACCTGTTCCGTGAATATCCCCAGCGTCATATTGCCATAGGGTGTGCGGTATTCGCAGCGGTGGCGCTGACCTTTTTCAAGTATCAGATTATGGCTCATTTCGCCGCCCTTCATAACGGTGACAACATTATCGGGGTCTACCTTTACAGTCGTGCGGTAATGAATTTCGGGATTTTCCGGGCTGTATTCCTTATAGCTGATATATCTGCATCCGCCGCGCATCACATATGCCGCATTGGTCTGCAGTTCGATCTTATCGGAGCTGCCGTTCACAAACTGCTTGCCGCAGACCGATAACAAAAATTTTTCTTCCATTCTTTTCTCCTTATGACGCAGCGATACTCCGCCGCCGTCTGTTTCTTTTTTTGATAGTGGATATTGATTACCTGAATCCGTGGAACTGACATCTTCGTTGCTGGCGGAAAAAGAATTCGCTGTTCCGCTTTCATGCCCTGAGCCACGCTTCGTTAGTATTTCTGCTTTGGCGGGTCAAAAGGTGGAAACCGCAAGGGGTTCCGCCCCCCGTTTTCCCCCTTTTTTTGCAATCCCCTTTCCTTATCCCCTGCATATAGCCGGGCTTCAGCAGCTAAATGAAGACTGAAGACTGAAAAAATAAGAATTATAATTTAATAATTCCTCATCCCTCATTCCTAATTCCTAATTTCAAATTTAATTCCAAATTCCAAATTTAATTCCTGATTCCTAATTCCTTCTCAGGGTGTCGGATTATGCCAAGGCTGATGTGTTCGGCTTCCTGTTCTACGCTTTTGCCGAGGAAAAGGTCAGCGGTCTTGCGGAAGCCTTCAACAGTATCGCTGACATAATAGGTGCAGGAGCCTAAGGCACCGGAGGTGTTCAGCAGATCCTTGCTGCTGAGAATATTTGCAGCGTACAGGGCTGTTTCCTTTCCTGAATCTATCAGCGTTACGCTGCCGCCTAAATAATCGGAGATTGCCTGAGCTATGATGGGGAAGTGGGTGCAGCCCAGTATCAGGGTGTCAATGCCCTCTTTTTTCATATCGCTCAGGTATCTTTCCACAACAAGCTTTACTATGGGATCGTCAGCTGAAATGAAACCGTTCTCTACAAGGGGTACAAAAAGGGGACAATCCTGCTGGAATACGGTTATTCTGCTGTCCTGTCTGATTATCTCTTTTTTATAGGAACAGCTTTTTATGGTAGCGGGAGTACCGATAATGCCTATCTTTCCGTTGCGGGTTGCTTTGACTGCGGCGCAGGCGGTGGGGTAGACCACCCCTGTGAAGGGTACCGGCAGGGTGTCATAAAGCTCGGTGGCAACGGAGCTGACGGTTCCGCACGCCGCAATGATGAGCTTTACGCCCTTTGAAAGCAGAAAATCAGCGTCCTGTCTTGCATATTTTTTTATTGTCTCATCGCTTCGCGTGCCATAGGGAACTCTTGCGGTGTCGCCGAAATATATAATATTTTCCTGGGGGAGGACCTTTATCAGCTCTCTTACGGCTGTAAGCCCCCCGAGACCGGAATCAAAAACGCCTATCGCCTGTTCAGACATTCTTACCCGCCCTCTCAAATGCAAGATCAATAAGCTTTTCGATAAGCGCGCTGCCCTCGATGCCGCTGGCAGCCATGAGCTTCGGGTACATGCTTATTGAAGTAAAGCCCGGGAGGGTGTTTATCTCATTAAGAAGCACACGTCCGTCATCTGTTACGAAAAAGTCAACTCTTGAAAGACCCTCACAGTTAAGAGCATTATATGCTTTTGCAGCGGTCTGTCTTACCTTTTCGGTAAGCTCCGGGCTGATCTGCGCGGGGATATAGAGCTTTGATTCTGCATTATTGTATTTTGCGTCATAATCATAGAATTCAGCGGCAGGAGCGATCTCGCCGGGAACGGAAACAAAGGGATCCTCATTTCCCAGTACGGCACATTCTACTTCCTTGCCGATGATATTTTCTTCAATAAGGATACGGCTGTCCTCTTTTGCAGCCTTCTCAAGAGCGGGGATAAGCTCATCTCTTGAATGTACCTTGCTGATACCTACAGAGGAGCCTGCATTTGCGGGCTTTATGAATACGGGATACCGGGGAAGTTCCCTTTCGATCTGCTCGATGCAGCCCTGGGGATCGTTCACGAATTTTGAAGTATAGAACCATGTGAAGGCAGCCTGATCTATGCCGGCATATTCAAGCATGATATTTGTTGATACCTTATCCATGCATTCAGCCGAAGCAAGAACTCCGCAGCCTACATAGGGGATCTCCGACATCTGGAGAAGTCCCTGGAGAGTACCGTCCTCGCCGTTTTTGCCGTGAAGCACGGGGAAAACAACATCTATTTTTTTCTTTTCGGTGCTGCCGTCCTTATTTACAATAATAATACCGCTGACAGAGGGAGCCGGAGCGATAAAAGCGGTGCGCTTGTTTTCATCCTTTTCCCATGAGCCGTCAGCGATAGCGGCTGTATTTCCTTCATAGAGGAACCATCTTCCCTCTTTGGTAATGCCAATGGTTACAATTTCGTATTTTTCTGTGGGTATCTGGCTGATAACATAAGATGCGGAAACTCTTGAGACCTCATGCTCGGAGGATTTGCCGCCGAATATTACAGCAATACATTTTTTCTGCAAAATGACCACTCCTACATTATATAATATATAGCAGATTTTCGATTGCCCTGTGCAGATCACTAAAGGCATCAGAAAACAATATATAAAAATGCTTACCTTAATATATTAGCACATATTCCCGCCTTGTGCAATTACTATTTATAATATGTTACGTTTCTGACATGAGAACATACCGAGTTTCCACTAAAGCTTTTGTGCAAAGTGCTGAAAATGGGGATATATTTTTGATAAATCGGAAAAAGACTTGATTTTTCATTAAATAGATGTTATTATCTATGCAGATTTGTTACAAGTTTGAAATAATTTTTGCGGACGGCAGTGCAAATGAGTTAAAAAATTGTAATTTGCAGTCGGATCCGGAACAAATCGGTTGAGGCAGACAACAGGGTCTGCTTAGGATCGAAAGGAGTTATTACACTGATGAAGAAAGTAATGAAAAAGGTCGTCGCGTCTGCACTGACAGTCAGCGTAGCCGCAACAATGCTTACAACAGGTGCAATGACAGCATCAGCAGAATCAAGCACAGGCGTAGGTCTTGCCGCTCATGCTCTTCAGGCTTACAGAGAGGGCTGGCAGTATGTATGGGGCGGAACCTCGTACGGTACTGTAGACTGCTCCGGACTTATTTATACTTATAATTATGTAGGCGGAAACAGAGTTGATATGCTCGGCTCCTCAAGCGAGTGGGGTTATGTATCAAACGGTGTTCCCCGTATCCACGGTCTCGGACTTCATACACCGGGTCACGTCGGAGTATATATCGGTTCAGGTATGGCAGTTGATGCAAGAAACGAATACTGGGGCGTTGTTTACCACAATGTTTACAATGCAAGCTGGGTAGAATGGTTCAAGGTTGCCGGTGTTGAATATCCGCAGAACGGATGGGTACTCCTGGACGGAGATTCATTCTATTATGAAAACGGTCAGTATGTAGTAAGTACATCAAGAACACTTGACGGAGTAACATATTACTTCGACAGCGCCGGAGTTTCAAATATAGCTCCTCCGTCCAGTGCTTATCAGGCAACTGACTATTCAACAGCAACAGCAACAACATCAGGCTTCACAAGCGGCTATTCTTACAATGACAATGACGATGGTGAGGAGAGTTCGGACAATGAGAACGATGATGAGGAAGAAAGCTCTGAAGAGGAAAATTCATATGAAGAGGAATCTTCTGAGGAAGAGGAGTCAGTAGAAGAATCCAGCGAGGAGGAATCTTCTGAGGAGGAATCCTATGAAGAGGAATCCAGCGAGGAAGAGGAATCCAGCGAGGAAGAGGAATCCAGCGAGGAAGAGGAATCCTACGAGGAGGAATCCTACGAGGAGGAATCCAGTGAGGAAGAATCCAGTGAAGAGGAGTCTTCTGAGGAAGAATCCAGCGAGGAAGAGTCTTCTGAGGAAGAGTCCAGCGAAGAGGAATCTTCTGAAGAGGAATCCAGCGAAGAGGAGTCTTCTGAGGAGGAGTCCAGCGAGGAAGAGTCTTCTGAAGAGGAATCAAGCGAGGAATCTGTTGAGGAGTCCAGCCAGGAGGAATCCAGCGAGACATCTGAGCAGGAGTCAAGCCAGGAGCCTGTAAAGGAAGTAAAGATCGTTGCTGAATACGGCGATCAGGACTACGGCGACAGCAATTATGTTGAAAGAACACAGAAGAGACTGTTCGAGCTTGGCTACACAATGAACCAGCCCACAGGCTACTTCGATGAGCAGACAATATATGATGTAATGTGCTTCCAGAGCATGAACGATCTCCAAGAGACCGGACGTGTTGACGAGGACACACTTAAGGTACTTGAATCAGACAAAGCAGTAGCAACCTTCATTGATCTTTGCTTCGGCGATTATGATTCAGAGTATTCAAGCAAGATCGCAAATCTCCAGCAGAGACTTACAGAGCTTGAATATTACTGCGGAGAAGAGAACGGTTATTACGGCGAGTTCACAGCAAAGGCTGTTGAGCAGTTCTGCATCGACAACAAGCTCGAGGTACAGACAAACGCTGACGTTGCTCTCCAGAAGCTTATCTTCAAGATAAACGCAAAGCATAACCCCAACGCGGGCTGTGTGCTTTACGGAATGGAGACAGAAGAGACCACAAAGATGATCAAGAGACTGGCACAGCTCAGATTCCTTGCATCAGCAGAAAGCAAATCATTTGACGATACCGTACTGTCAGCAGTACATGTTTTCCAGAAGGAAGCAGGCTTTGAGCAGGATGACAAGATGACACCCGAGATGCTCGAGAAGCTTTATTCCGAGGATGCACCGCTTTCACCTGATTACAACAATCTCCAGCTCGGATACATGGGCGACGATGTT
Source organism: uncultured Eubacteriales bacterium (assembly GCA_900319255.1). Lineage (GTDB taxonomy): Bacteria > Bacillota > Clostridia > Oscillospirales > Acutalibacteraceae > UBA1213. Next base: position 1,056 of record ONNU01000013.1, on the reverse strand, counting down.
GTAGCGCTCCAGGTAAAGCTTGCAAAGCTCAGCTATTATGATGACAGCAACTCCGGAGTATTCACCGCAGCAGTAGAGACAGCGGTAAGAAACTTCCAGAGCGACAGCGCTCTCCTGGTAACAGGTATTGCAGATCCGGTAACAGTAAATGCCCTTGACGAAGTGATAACAATTGAAGAGCAGAAGAAGAATGACGCAGAAAACGAAAAGGTTATTCTCAAGACTGCGGAAGCAGCAGGCGATACGCTCTCAACGATCACAGAGACAAGCAAGACAGAGGAATCATCTGAGGCAAGCGAGGACGATACAAAGACTATCATCGAGACACCCAAGACCTCATCAGCAGATACACTTCCGCTCGTAGGTTTTGCAGGCGCATTCCTTGCACTGTCAGCAGCGCTTATCGTCATCATTCTCAAGAAGAAGAATAGAAATGACGATGTTATCTGATAATAATCATACCCAGACATAACAAAACAAAAGCAGCGTGTGATCCTGAGGATACGCGCTGCTTTTTCTGTATAAAATATAAAACCAGAAAGTAATTATCGTAAGTATTGAATCCGGACTACCGTAATACTTTTTCAGATAAATAACTATTTTTGATCATCGCTGGTTCTGCATTAATGAATATTGAAAAAATAGTGAATAGAGAATAACGAATAATACAGAAACGCCCCACAAAGCATTACTATAAACTATTCACTATTCTCTATTCACCATTCACTATTCATTGAGCCGCCGGCACAAAGTGGCGGGGGCGTTTATGTAAATAGAATACAAAAAAGATATTTCTACGGACGCGGGAAAGAAATATCGCGTCCGACAGAAGTCGAACGCGAATCGGGTGCGGCGGCTCGCCGCTGTCAACAGCGTACAAAAAAGATATTTTTGTCAACCTTTGTCGGACTCGAACTCCTGCAAAAAACAAGACAAAGAATATACGGTTCTATAATTTTTCCTTATCTAAAAATTTTCTTTTTAAAGAATAAAGAAAAAAGAATAAAGAATAAATAATAATACAGAAACGCCCATGGGACTTCATTCTTATTTTTT
>ONNU01000202.1 GCA_900319255.1 uncultured Eubacteriales bacterium | reverse complement strand
ATGTTCAGCATTTCAACAACATACGTTAAGACAAGTGTGACTCCGGCGGCACGCCGGTCTCCCCTTTTGAAATCCCTTTTCCTTATCACCCCCCGGTTCGTTCCACGTGGGTAGGTTTTATCGTGTTTCTGCTTTCTGTCCAACGCGCGGAGGATCGGTGTGGCGAGGTAATCCGGACTTTTGCTATCTGTATCAGAAAGATTAGTGAAGCTCCTGACAATACCATCTCTTAGTCATTAGAGTCCGGCTCATCACGGGGGTTAAGGAAAGGGGATTGCAAAAGGGGGAAAACTCAAGGGGGGAACCCCCTTGTGGTTTCCACCTTTTGATTGACCAAAGGTGAAATACCAATGAGGTATGTCTCAGAGCATTAAAGTTGAACTGCGGATCCACACTTTTGACTCACCAAAGCATAAACTGTTGATGAAGTACGATTCAGAGCATGAAAGCGGAACGGCGAATCCTTTTTATTCCCGCAAAAAAGTTGTCACTTTCACGACTCCGGATGTATTATTCCCCCTCGGCTCCGTTCAGACTACCCCAGAATATACCAATTGTATATTCTACCCAAAGTATATAAAGCAGAAACCAATTACCCATAGTAAAATAATACCCTGCGTATATTTTCATGCCCGTTTTTTGGTAAATTTCCGGCACAAAAAAGACGCGATGTTGAAATAATTCTCAAAATACGACGTTGTAAAAAAATCTGGTTGTAAATTTGTTAAAAATGCTTTATAAAAAACGCAAAAAAATATTGATTTATATAGAAACATTTAGTATAATATTTATATAACTTGATCGTGTGCGGAATGTTCCGTTGACGATCCCTTCATAGGTGTTTTGATTTTCAGCTTTGACCAACGGAGCGTTTTTCGGAACATCTTATTTTATTCATTTTATTCTATAGAAATTATTTTTCTCTAAAATGATTTTCTGGCGAAATGACGGGCAAAAGCCCGAAAAATTAATAATTTATATAAAAATTTCGTCAAACCTATTGAAAATTCATTTAAAATTTAGTATAGTATAAGATGTAACATTGAGTTTAGAAGGGATTTTGAAAAATGATCAAAAATTCTGATTTTCAAATCCATAAAAGGCGGTGAGAAACAATGCAATGTAACAAATGCGGCAGTGAGTGGAAAACAAACACTCGTGCCGGTATCATCATACGCTGTCCGTTCTGCGGCGCAGAGCTTGAGCAGGAAAAGGAAGATAAGCTTACCTTCCAGAATGCAAAGGAAGCGCTGAGGTATATCATCAAAACCTACGGAGTTGATGTTATATTCGACGGATTACAGCTGAAAACCGCTCTTGATGAGTTTATACCTGATCTGAAGCAGGAACGGAAGGTCTTTATGGATGCATATGAATACGGAGTGTGCAACGCTCTGTATCTTGCGCATGAGGAACCGGAAATTGATAAATGTATCGCGATCCTGCAGTCTATCAAAGTGTTGACTCAGGAAGCGTGCATGGCGGAGAAATGGGCGTGCTACGTTGTTGAGACCTATGTTTATGCATTGAACTGGAACGTGCCGATGTTCGGAATCACACCGAATATCCATATGTACCAGATCCCGGAGAGTATCCACGAATCCGGCGACAACGGCAAGAGCGATCCGCTTATGATCCAGTCCGGCGGAGTCTGGGAGGATGGTTCCTCCTCGGATGACGGAGATATGTGGAATAAGGACAATGTCAAGAAGAAGAGAAAGGATAATTTCGTTCTTCCCAGCAAAAAGCCTTCACAGCTCCCCGAGCCAAGCAAAATGCCTGAGCCGGAACCGGAACCGGAACCAGTCAAAGAAGAACCCAAGCCCGCAGAGCCGGAGCCGGCTCCCGTGGAAGAGTTCAAGCCCGAATCACCAGTATTCGATTTCACTGAGGAATTCGAGAAGAAGATCGCACAGCAGGAACAGAAGCCTGAATCACCGGTGTTCGACTTTACGGAAGAGGCAGAAGAGCCCAAGCCCGATTTCTCAGATTTCACAGACAATTTCAAACCCGAATCACCTGTATTCGACTTTACAGAAGAGGCAGAGGAAGAGAAGCCTGCAGAGCCGGAGCCGGCTCCCGCAGAAGAGTTCAAGCCTGAATCACCTGTATTTGACTTTACAGATGAGTCTGAGGAGACTCCCGAGCCTCCCAAGCCGGAAGAGCCTGTTCATGAAGAACCGGTTCACGAGGAACCCGTTCACGAAGAGCCGAAACCTGAGGAGCCTGTACATGAGGAGCCCAAGCCCGAAGCTCATGAAAATATGAACCAGATGCCCCAGAATCCCTGGATGCAGGGACAGCAGAATCCCTGGGGACAGCAGATGCCCCAGAATCCGTGGGGACAGCCCCAGCCCGGACAGCCTGAAGGACAGCAGATGCCCTGGGGATATAACCCCTGGATGCAGCAGGGTCCGTGGGGACAGCCCCAGCCCGGACAGCCTGAAGGACAGCAAATGCCCTGGGGATATAACCCCTGGATGCAGCAGGGTCAGTGGGGACAGCCCCAGCCCGGACAGCAGATGCCTCAGAATCCCTGGGGACAGCCGCAGCCCGGTCAGCAGAATCCGTGGGGACAGCCCGGACAGCAGATGCCTCAGAACCCCTGGGGACAGCCTCAGCAGCCGCATGAGGAACCAAAGCACGAGGAACCCGCAGCTCCCCCGCAGCCGGAAGCACCCGCTCCCGCACCTGCGCCGGCTCCCGCTCCGGCACCAGCACCAGCTCCTGCGCCGGAACCAGCACCCGAGCCACAGCCTGCAATTCCTTCAAACGAGCCTGTTCCGGACGAAGCGCCGGCAGCGGTACCTTCAAATGCACCCATACCGGATACACCGGCAGCCGCAGCAGCATCAGGCGGAGATCCTACAAGCCTTGTTGTTGATATACCCGCAAATGCAAAGGTATTCACCAGCAACGATGCAGCTCAGCAGGCAGGAAGCCATGTATCTATCCCCGAGGGATATCAGGTTATCGAGGATTGCGCATTCTCAGGAAATACAGTGCTCGAAGCTGTAGACCTGCCCTCCACAATGCTGAAGATCGGAGAGAGAGCATTTGAAAAGTGTACAAGACTTATTACCGTTAATGTAAACGATGGTCTTATAGATATCGGAAGAGGAGCTTTCGCAGGATGTACAAGCCTGCCGAAGTTCATTATCCCGTCAAAGATCAAGAGGATCAGACAGAGCACATTCAGCGGATGCGAAAAACTCAAGGATTTCGTTATCCCGCCCACAGTACAGGGACTTGGCAAGCATGCCTTCCTCAACTGCGAGTCGCTCAAGGAGGTCGTGATCCCCGAGGGTGTGGAAGAGCTTCCCGAGAATGTATTCAGCGGATGCCGTGGACTTGTAAAGGTTGTAGTACCTGAGTCAGTCCGCGATATCAGAAAGAATGTATTCAGCTGGTGCGAATCACTTACCACAGTAAACATCCCCGAGGCTGTAACGGTTATCGGTGCAGGCGCATTCACAGGATGCGATTCACTTACAACAGTCAACATTCCGCAGAAGCTTGAAACGATCGAGTACGGTGCATTCAGTAAGTGCAGCAAGCTCAGAAGTCTTATCATTCCCGATACAGTAACGAACATTGAAGAAAATGCCTTCAACGGTTCCAACAGGACACTGGTAGTTCGCTGCTCAAGAGAGAATACCTTTGTAAGACATTACTGCAGAATGAACAGAATAAAGTGCAAGGATCCGGAATGATGATCTGATGAAAAAAATAAGCGGCAGGCTTCGTTCCTGCCGCTTTATGATTTTTGAAATAAATATCACCGTAAACGGAGAAACAGAGGTGAAAGGCATGAGGTATTTTACGGACGAGCAATTGAAAGATATGAAGGAAAGAGTAAAAAGCGAAATGAGCGAACAGGAAAGATCTCTTTCTATGGCATATATCAGCAGGATCGAGGTTCTCGACAAAAGAAATGATGAGTACGGCGATTGTCGGGAAGAGCTGATGAAGGCGATCTCTCAATTAGAGCAGGTTTCAGAGCGTTACATCCACAGAGGACGGGCAGACCCCAACGATGAAGATGCAGATGCCTTTGAATATGAAAACTATGATTTCAGATCGGTCGATGACTGATAGCATACGGAGCATAGCCCGGCGGAGTGACCTGCCGGGCTTTTTGTGCGGCAGCGAAAAAAGTGGAAAGCCCAAAAATACAGCGAACCCCGCAATTCATCGCATTTCATAAACTGAACCATAGCATTTTTTTGTCCCCCAGCCCTCAATAATGCCTTCGGTAATATCACATTGCTGTTAACATCTGACCACACCAAAATTAAATTGTATTAAAATAATTTAAGTAAAACGGGATATTTGATGTAAATAACCAACAATTATATTATTTGACAAATAATGTTGACAAGCAAGAGGCAAAAGGGTAAAATTAAAAAGTGGCAAAGCATATTTATGCTCAGAAAAGAAGTGTAAAAAACTATGTCCCGCAGCACAGAGCTTCTGCCCGCCCGGGAGCATAAGGAGTTATATAAATGAGATGGATAAGATATGTTGTTCTTGTAACATTAGGCGTTATTGTGTCAACAGTCTGTCTGATATTCTTCAGCGGGAATGTTATTGAGATACCGGCTGAGGAAAATAATGCCGTGAATGAAAGCACCAGCGCCAGCGCTCCGGACAGCGAGGACGCTGCTCTGGAACAGGCTCTGCAGAATGAGCTTTCAAAACGTGAGGTGCTGAGAGAGCAAAGCAAAAAAGAAGAGGAAAAAAGAAAAAAAGCAGAAGAGGAAAAGAAAAAGAAGGAAGAAGAGGAAAAACTCAAAAAGCTTCTGCAGCTTCCCGATACAGGTCATTATGTCGATCCTGAATGGTTCAATGACGCAGTTTTTGTGGGCGACAGCCTGACAGTTATGCTTTCACTGTACGCTGAGGGCGGCGAGCTTGGAGATGCGGATTTCGTCTGCGCATCAAGCCTTGGATATAATAACGCCCTGTGGGATCTGAAACAGCCCGGTAATGTACACCCGCTATATAAGGGTAAAAAAGTCACTGCCTTTGATGGTGTCAAACAGTCAGGACGCAAAAAGGTATTTATTATGCTTGGCATGAATGATATCGGCGTGTACGGCGTTGACGGAGCAATTGACGGTCTGAAGGAATTTACAAAAAGAATGCTTGAGAAAAATCCTGATGTAAAGCTTTACTTCCAGAGCGTAACTCCGATGCTGAAAAATAAGCAGAGGGATGATCTCAATAATAAGAATATCCCTGAATTTGATAAAAAGCTGAAAAGCTTCTGCGATGAAAATAATTTCAGATATATCAATATCACCCCCGCTGTGTGGGACGGAAAGGGCAACCTGCTTTATGAAAACTGCGGCGACCCGGATGATATGGGGCTTCACCCCAGTATGACCGGCTGCTCCAAATGGGTGGACTGCCTGAGAAGATATGTCGAGACAGATAAGGAGCTTGCAGAGGAGGCTTCAAGACTCGCTGAGGAAAGCCGCCTGAAAGAGGAATCCAGACTTGCTGAGGAAAGCCGTATTCTCGAGGAGTCAAGGCTTGCTGAGGAGGAGCGTCAGAAGGAAACAACAGAGGCTCATGAAAAGGCTGACGATATTTCAGACGAAAGCTCCGAGCATAGCGTTCCCCCGGAGGATGTTATTGAGATAACCGTCCCTGAAGATGAAAAAACAGAGGAAAGAGACAGCTGATCCTTTCCGGTAAAAGATATATATTTTGAAAGAGAGATGAGATAATGAAAAAGGTAATAGCCGCTTTTTTGCTTTCTGCCATGCTCATGTCTTTGACGGCTTGCGGGACTAACCAGTCGCCTCAGCCGGAGGAAAGCAAAATTCAAAGCGAAACCGTCAGCGCAGATACTGACGAAAAATCAGAAATAAGCACAGGATCAGAAATAGCCGAAAGCATTGCGCAGCCTGAAAAATCATCAGCTTCTTCTCAAAGCTCATCCCATAAGAGCGAAAGCAGCGCTGAAAGCTCTGCGGAAAGCAAGCCGGAGAGCAAACAGGAAAGCAGCAGCGCTCAGGATGAACAGCCATCTCAGCAAAGCAGCCGGAGCGAAAGCACAGCCTCAAAGCCGGAGCAGTCAGCGCATCCGGCAAGCACAACTGCGCAAAGCACCGAGATCACAGGTATCTCGCTTAATAAAACAGCCGTTACCCTGTATCCCGGGCAGACAACGAAGCTTGTTGTCACCGTGACCCCTGAAACTGCCGCAGACAGAAGCGCGCAGATCAGCTGGGATGACGACAGCGTTATAAGCGTAGCGTCAGACGGAACCATAAGCGCAAAGGCGATAGGCACGGCTGTGATCACGGCAAGCACTAAAAACGGCAAAAAGGCGCAATGCACCGTTACCGTAAAGGAAAGACCCCCGGAGCCTGAGCCTCAGCCCTCGCAGCAACAGCCCCAGCCCTCGCAGGAGCCGCAGCCTGAGCCGCAGCCCCAGCCCCAGGAGCCGAGCCGGGATACTCCCTGGACAGGCTATGTAGGAGCGGTGTGGTTCAATGACGCGGTATTCGTAGGCGACAGCGTAACGCTGAAGCTTTCGTATTATGCGGAAAACGGCTCACTGGGAGATGCGGCTTTCCTGTGCGCAGGAAGTCTGGGATATAATAATGCACTGTGGGATCTGAACCGCAGCGGAAATGTCCACCCCACCCTTTACGGCAGAAAATACACCGTAGACGAGGGTGTAAAGGCATCGGGCAAGAAAAAGGTATTTATCATGCTGGGCATGAATGATGTAGGTCTGTACGGAGTTGACGGCGCAGCGGAGGGAATGAAAACGCTGACGGACAGGATACTTGCAAAAAGCCCTGACGTACAGATATATATCCAGTCGGTAACGCCGATGCTGAAGAATATGCAGCGTTCCGCGCTTAATAACAGAACGATCCCCCAGTTCAACGAAAGGCTCAGACAGATATGCGCTGAGCGGGGGTTTGTATATCTTGACGTAGCGTCCGCAGTAAAGGACAGCGAAGGCAATCTTTCCCCCGAGAATTGCAGCGACCCCGGAGCCATGGGAATACATTTTACTAACACCGGGTGCAGCAAATGGGTGGATTATCTGAAAAGACACGTTGGTTAAATAATATATAATCAGGAAACAGGAGGAGTACAAATGAAATTAAAGGCAGTATTAACAGCAGCGCTTGCAGGACTTATGGCGCTGACGCTCTGCGCCTGCGGAGAAGGTCAGGAAAGCTCAAAGGAAGCACAGAGCAGCGCTGAGTCAGAACAGGTTCAGTCTGAGGCAAGCGCACAGGAAAACTCTGCTGATGCATCCACAACAGACGATGATGCGCCGGCAGGAGAACCGGTAGATGCCGAATGGTTCAATGATGCGGTATTTGTAGGCGACAGCGTTACTCTCAAGCTTTCATATTATGCAGAGAACGGCGAGCTTGGAGATGCAGATTTCCTTTGCGCAGGAAGCCTTGGATATAATAACGCTCTCATGGATCTTGACGAGGAGGGCAATGTCCATCCCACCATCGGCAGCGTAAAATACACAGTAGACGAGGGTGTCAAGGAGCTTGGCAAGAAAAAGGTATTCATCATGCTGGGCATGAACGATATCGGACTTTACGGCGTTGACGGAACCATTGACGCTATGTATAAGCTCACCGACAGGATCCTTGAAAAGACACCGGACGCAGTGCTTTATCTCCAGTCCGTCACACCCATGATCGAGGGCAACACCCTTGGCAATCTGACAAATGAATCCATAAAGGAGTTTGACGAAAAGCTCAAGGAAGCCTGCAAGAAAAAGAATTATAAATATCTTAACGTAGCCTCAGCTGTATCAGATGAAAACGGCAACCTTATTTATGATTACTGCGGCGACCCGCCAACAGAGGACAACCCCGACGGAATGGGTCTGCATTTCACAGATACAGGCTGCAGCAAATGGGCTGAATACCTCAAAACCCACGTTGGATAAAGGCTTATT
>ONNU01000234.1 GCA_900319255.1 uncultured Eubacteriales bacterium | reverse complement strand
TTATTCTTTTTATCCTGCTTCTATTGGTTGCTGACTTCTTCCGGGGGCAGCGGCTTTGCCGCTGCGGACAAAAGAGGAGAACCACAAGAGGGTGGCTGGCGCCCCCCTCTTAAGGTTCTCCCCTTTTGAAATCCCTTTTCCTTATCTCCCCCCGGGTTTGTTCCACGTGGGTAGGTTTTATCGGATTTCTGCTTTCTGTCCAACGCGCGGAAGATTGGTACGGCAATGCTTGTAATTATTTCACAGCCCCTTTGTTTGAAATCAGAGTATACTAAGTTGATTGGGAATGTTCCGCATTTCAGGGACATACGCTAAGACAAGTGTGACACCGGCGGCACGCCGGTCTCCCTTTTGCACTCCGCCTTGCAAAGCGAATTTTTCCGCACAAATCTGATCAAAGCCTCTTATCAAAAATTAGTATAATATAAGGAGAGAAAATGGATACAGAAGAATTTTTCCGGCTCACCGCATCAGATCTGAATTGCAACACCTCCTACCCCATCAGGCGCAGTATTTTTTCAGTCTACAGAAGTGATGAGGATATTATGAAGGATATCCATGAATTATCACTTTACTATCACATACCCTTTTGCAGGCATTTATGCAGATTCTGCGAATATACCCGTTTCCTGTCCGATAATGAGGATGAACAGCTGTATTATATCAGCAGACTTATCGCTCAGGCAGAGGAGTTTTTCCGGGATCATCCCATAAAGAAATTATTCGGGCTGGATATCGGCGGGGGAACTCCCACAGCATTGGCAGCAGCTCCTTTTTCCCTTTTGCTTGAGCATATTTCCCATGTGATAAGCGCCTTCGGGCATGGCGAAGCCTTTATTCCCAGCATAGAATTCAGCTTTGCAACGCTTGACGGGGAAAAGCTCCGCATGATATCCGAAAGCCCTGTTCAGCGCATGAGTACAGGCATACAGGTGTTTGATAACGAACTGATGGAAAGCATGGACAGAAGGCATCAGTCCCTTATAAAAATGGAAAGGCTCACTGACAGGATAAAAAACAGTAATATAGATATCCTGAACCTTGACATTATGTACGGCTTTAACGAACAGACCGAAGCAATGATGAAAAACACCATCTTCGCCCTCAGAGCGCTGCAGCCGGAGCAGGTGACGCTATATGAAATGAGATACAACAGGAATAACCTCCCCAGCGATTCCGTCAGCCGTGAAAGTCTTTTCAGACAATATGAATACTTCTACAACGAGCTTACCGCTATGGGCTACAAAGCCCGTTTCGGACAGAATACATTTTCTATGAACGATGACGAGGGAGTTTCATCATATCTGTATTCAAGGATGTTCCGCTGCGCACCCTACAAGGGCTTCGGAATTTCTGCCCAGTCCATGTCGCCCAAGGGAATATCCTATAATATCTTCAAATCGTCGGACAGCATACGTCTACCCGAATTCGATAAAATAATCGCAGACAGCAGTTATATGCTCCCGCCCGTGGAAACAGCCGCAAAATACATCTGCATATCCCTTTACAGCGGACGCTTTGATACTGACATACTGAGAAAAATCCTGAAATGCGATCCCTTTGAACATTACAAAGAGGAATTTAACTTCCTGTTGAAAAACGGATATATCAGCATGGAAGGCAATATCTGCTGTCTCACAAGAAAGGGCTTTATGTATTACGGAGCTGTGGGGGCATTATTCTGGTCCGGGCATCATAAGAACGAATATTTAAAGCTGCACTGAAAAAGCCCCCGGAGCAAAAGCATCTCAGGAGTCTTTTATAAAATCAGTAAAGCATAAACTCAGGAGGAAAACATGAAATATTTATATCCATGCACAGGCAAGATCTCTGCCGCAGGCTTTGGAGAATACCTGGAAGAAAACATAAAGGAATCAAGAAGGAATATAAATCTGTTTGCAAGGGAACTCAGTGCAAGATTTGACATACCGTATATATCGCTTGTCAACAGCGGTTCCTCTGCCAATCTTGCCGCAAGTCTTGCAATGGCGGAAAAGCTGCGTAAGGCAGGAAAGCCGCTTGTGGCTGCCATTTCTGCGTTTACCTTTCCCACAACGGTAAGCTCCCTGCTTCTTGCAGGCTTCAGAATAAAAATGATAGATGTTGAGCAAAACGGTTTCAATATGGATCCGGAGAAGCTGGAGGAAAGCATTGAAGGAGTTTCGCTGATAGTGCCGACTCATTTTCTCGGTTTTCCTGCAGGGATGGAGCGCATATCAGAGACAGCGAAAAAGCACGGCTGTCTGATATTACAGGATGCCTGCGAAACGATAGAGCTGCGGGACAAAAGCGGTAAGCAATACTACACCTACGGGGATATCACAACATGGTCATTTTATCATCCCCATCATTTATCCTCATACGGCGGAGGCGCAGTGATAACCCTCAACAAAGAGGACGCCATGCTGATTGACAGCATTTGTCATTGGGGAAGAGCGTGCAAATGTCACATTGACCCGGCGCTGTGCACCAATCCGCCGGGACCTGGACACCAGTTCACTTATGAAAGGATAGGAGCAAATCTTGAGATATCGGAGCTGAACGCCTGTTTCGGCAGATGGCAGTTCAGGAGCTTTGACGAATACGAAAAAAGGCGGACAGACAACTACGCTGTCCTGTACGAAGCGCTGAAAAGCAAAAAGAGCATACAGGTATTCCCTCATCCGTCAGCCGGCGGTTCAATGTTTGTATTTCCGATAAAGATGAAAAGCGGCATGACAGTAAAGGAAGCGCATAAATATTTCTCATCAAAAGGGCTTGAGATCCGGACGCTGATGGGTGGAGTAACAAACGAGCAGAAGGCATTTTCCTTTATCTCAGACACCATATACGAAAACGCCCACGAAATGGCAGAGCACACTTTTTTCGTAGGCATACATCAGACAATAACAACATCATGCATCCACGAAATGGCAAAGATCATTTCTGAATTTTTTGAGTGAAGGGTGTTGCTTTTGCGGAGGGATGAGTAGAAAGACAGGATAAATGAATAAGCAGAAATAAAGGTGCTGCAGGAGATTTTCCTGCAAATAAAAAGCGGCTGCCCGTATCGGACAACCGCTGATTTTTTGTATCCGGACATCATGCGGAAATCAGATTCCCTTTCATTACGTCCATAACAAAGTAAATGTACATCTTTTGAGATGTGATTATCTCTTTGAGAACTGAGGTGCGCGACGTGCGGCTTTGAGGCCGTACTTCTTTCTTTCCTTCATTCTCGGGTCACGGGTCAGGAAGCCTGCTTTCTTCAGCTTCGGACGAAGTGCCTCATTATCTACCTTCAGAAGCGCTCTTGAAATGCCATGACGGATTGCGCCTGCCTGGCCGGTTACGCCGCCGCCTGCTACTCGGCATACTACATCATACTGTGCCTCTGTTCCTGTCAGAACGAGGGGCTGACGAACGATGAGCTTCAGTGTCTCAAGGCCAAAATAATCATCAATGTCTCTGTCGTTGATTGTTACCTTACCGGTACCCTTATAAAGTCTTACTCTTGCAACAGAACTCTTTCTTCTGCCTGTGCCATAGTAAAATGGTGTCTTATCGTACATAATTTATGCCTCCCCTCTTATTATTCCAGAACGATAGGCTTCTGAGCCTCATGCTTGTGCTCTGCACCCTTATATACATGAAGTCTTGTCATAGCCTTTCTGCCCAGTGTGTTTGCAGGGATCATGCCCTTTACTGCCAGCTCCAGCGCCATCTCCGGTCTGTTTGCCATGAGGTTGTCATAACGTACTGACTTCATGTGACCGATATAGCCTGTGTGATGATAATAATACTTCTGCTCCAGCTTCTTGCCTGTGAGCTCCATCTTCTCTGCATTCACTACTACTACGAAATCTCCGCAGTCTACATGAGGTGTGAATGTGGGCTTATTCTTGCCTCTGAGAAGGTCTGCAACCTGAACTGCAAGACGGCCGAGTGTTTTGCCTGTAGCATCAATAACATACCACTTGCGCTCGACTTCGCCTGCCTTAGCCATATAAGTTGACATAGCGTATTCCTCCCGAAATTCCAGTTTTTCACAGAAAATCTTTTTTATTTCCTGCCGGCTTTTTGCCGTATGATAATGGTTTTCGTACAAAAACCTTTAAGTCACAAGATAGATAATAACACAGTAAAAGCCCTAAGTCAAGCCTTTTTTCAAAAAAATTTATACCTTAACATCTAATCTCTTATTTTCTTTAATTTTCTCGATAATGCTCTGTTTTACTCGCCTGCGATTTTTATTTTTTTGCTGCGGGTTCTATGATGATCCGGCTGTTTTCCAAAGCTCTGCATAATAATTACCCGGTAGAGTTCCGCTTTCATCCCTTGAATCATACCTCATTAGTATTTCTGCTTTGGTCAATCAAAAGGTGGAAACCACAAGGGGTGTCCCCCTTGAGTTTTCCCCCTTTTGCAATCCCCTTTCCTTAACCCCC
>ONNU01000042.1 GCA_900319255.1 uncultured Eubacteriales bacterium | reverse complement strand
TTCAAAAGGGGAGAACCTTAAGAGGGGGGCGCAGCCCACCTCTTGTGGTTCTCCTCTTTTGTCCGCAGCGGCTTAGCCGCTGCCCTGAAAGAAATCAGCAGTCGATAGAAGTTAAGGTATAAAAAATAATTCCCGAATCTGTTTTTCCACTTTAATGTCCTAAGACATACTTCATTGGCATTTCTACTTTGGTGAGACAAAAGGTGGAAACATGATTGTACAGTCGATGATTGAGTTAAGTCAGAATAATGATGACGTTCACTAAAACAAAATTGTAGGATCAGCCGGCTCGCCGCTGATTGTCGCTTCAAGATGAAGATGGGATTCATCCTTGCTTTCCGATGGGATGATGCCGATATAGCCGATAGTTTCTCCCGCAGTTACGGTACTGCCCTCCTTAGCGATAGAGGTATTGGTCACTCCGCAGTAACGCAGGACATATCCGCCGCTGCTTTCAATAACGATGACATTTCCGTATAGCGGGTCATTATACAGGCTTTTCACTCTTCCGCTGAGCACGGCGTGAACAGGACTGCCCTCCCCTGCACTGATATCAACGCCCTCGTGGGTGCGCCAGTCATTCATGGTTTCGGAGCGCACAGGATCCTTCGGGCTGTATGCCTTTATGACATCGCCCTTTTCAATGGGTCTGCACACCTTTGCTGTGGAAGCCGGGGCTTCTGAGCTTTCCTGCTTTGAGGAGCCGGTCTGCTTTGAATTATCATTCTCACGGGAAACCAGGCTTACCTCCGGCGCAGCGCTTTCGCTCCGGCTTGCTTCATATTTCTGATCCCTGACCTCTCTTGCCGCCTCAAGCGCAGCCTCCTTTTCAGACTGCTGAGAGCTTTCCTCTGCTCCGTTCGTACCCTGCGCATATTCGTCAATACTTCCGTAAGTATTCCATGCAGCGCCGGCTACAGCAGCAATGCAAAGACCAAGAGAAACATAAAATGCAATATTTCTTTTCGGTGAGCTGCGTCTTTCCTTTTCCTTTTTCATACTGAACATAAAATTACACCTCCGTTTTTATTGTTAACAGAGGTGTAGAAAAATATTCGCAATATATATTTTTTATCTCATCCAGCGTTTGAAATAGATCCTTCTTCTCGGCTTGCTGATCTTTTTCAGAAGATGAGCGATACCGTCCTTATCATTTGAACGGGTAATATAATCAGCCGCATCCTTTACGGGCTTTTTTGCATTTGACATTGCAACCCCCAGACCGGCATATTTTATCATCGAAATATCATTGAAGCCGTCACCGCAGGCGATACATTCCTCAGTGCTTATACCGATCATTTTCAGCAGTCTGTCGATGGACATAGCCTTGTCGATACCGCAGGGAACGATCTCGAGGAAATACGCCTCTGATCTGAAAATGCCAAGTCTGCCCTCGTACTTTTCGGCAAGTACAGCTTCAAGCTCAGCAATGACCTCCGGCTCGCCCTGAAGCAGGCACTTATTAACGCTGAAATCAACATATCCGGGGAAATCCTCAACGAATTTTATCTCCATGCCGTTGATCCTTGCTTCGGTCTCAGTATACTTATTGACCTGACTGCCGGCGATGATATTGCCGTCCTGATAGGTATTGATACCGACAGGATAATCCTTTATGATATCGCATATCTCAGGGATCACCTCTGCCGGAAGATCGCTGCTGAAAAGAACCTTGCCGGTTTTGCAGTCGATAACACATCCGCCGTTGTAGGCGAGGATATATCCGCCGAACTCATCAAGCTTCAGATCCTCTGCATGAGGCATGATACCCATTGTAGGTCTGCCGGAAGCAAGCATTACCTTGCCGCCGTTTTTCTGGAAATCCATAAGTCTTTCCCTGGTCTTTTCTGTAATGACCTTATCGGAGTTTGTAAGAGTACCGTCAAGATCAAGCGCAATGATTTTGTAGTCCATATTCTTCTCCTTTGTCAATGCGGCATCCTTTCGCCGCGCCGGCGCTGTACAAAGCTTTCTCCGGAAAAACATGGTAATTCCGTTTTCTCAGCCTCAATGTGACCGAGTGTGTGTTTTTTTCATCTTTTCCGGAAAACAGGCAATATTACAGCGTTCCTTCTTATTTCTTCATATCCATTTCCGGGTCTATTTTATCGCATTGTTAAAGGATTGTCAATATTTTTATGCGATTATTTCTGTTACGGAAACAAAAGATAAAAATTTTGTTAATTTTTAATTAATTTGAAAAATCATATTGAAAAATTCAGCGTAAAGTGTATAATTAATATATGAGACTATTTCTTTTTTGGAGGTTATATCAATGAATAAGAAAAAAATATTGACTATACTGCTGACAGTTGCTATCGCAGCATCAATGACTGCGCTTATGACAGGCTGTGCCGCAACGGTTACATATACCAACGGTGCAACACCGCCGTCAGCAGAAACGACTGAAAGCTCAGCAGAAGATACCGCAAGCACTGCAGACGAATCATCAGAAGAAGAGGAATCCTCTGAGGCAGAAGAGTCTTCAGAAGAAGAATCTTCAGAAGCTGAAGAATCCTCAGAAGCAGAAGAATCCTCTGAGGCTGAAGAATCCTCTGAGGCTGAAGAATCCTC
>ONNU01000014.1 GCA_900319255.1 uncultured Eubacteriales bacterium | reverse complement strand
AGCGAAAGTAAAGCATTGTCAGACCTGACTCCGCGATTATTACTCCGGCGGCACGCCGGTTCGTGTAAAATATTTCTGGGAGTTTTCGTTGGAGCCGGCTGAGGATTATTTTATTCTCCCTTACCATCCAAGTATAACACGCGAGAGCGAAAGTAATGCATTGTCAGATCTGCCCCCGCGATTTTGACAGCGGCGGCACGCCGCCACGCCGCCGGCGGTTGACAGGGGGAGGATGGTGTGATAGAATATAATAGTAATAAGGGGAGCTTGTGGACAGGCTGAGAGGAAGTGTAAGCTTCGACCCATAACCTGATTTGGATAATGCCAACGTAGGGAGAATCAATGTCTTTTCAGAGGGATTTCCGGATCAGGGGATCTCTTTATTTTTTGTTAATATCAGTTTTTCAAAAGGAGGTACATGATGGTAAAAATAAATGGTAGTGAAGTGAATGCCGAAGGTGTTACAGTTATGGATTATATTTCCGGAAATAACTATAACCTGTCCCGTGTCGCTGTTGAGATAAACGGTAATATTCTGCCAAAATCACAATATGAAAATACGGTGTTTGCTGACGGTGATACTGTGGAAATAGTCGGTTTTGTGGGAGGCGGTTGATATGCCATTTGATGCGCAGCAGGCTAAGCGGTATGCAAGACATTTTGTTTTGAAGGAAATAGGAGTTTCCGGTCAGAAAAAGCTCGAAGCTGCAAATGTATTGGTCATAGGCGCAGGCGGTCTCGGATCTCCGGCTATACTGTATCTTGCCGCCGCCGGTGTGGGAAATATCGGCATCGCGGATTATGACACAGTTGATCTGTCTAACCTGCAAAGGCAGATAATACACAGCACCAAAAGCGTAGGCTCAAAAAAAACCGGATCCGCAAGGGATACAGCAGCAGAACTCAATCCCGATATAAATTTCAAAATAATAAATGAAATGCTGACGCCGGATAATATCATGGGTATCATTTCCGATTATGATTTTGTTCTTGACTGTACGGACAGATTTGAAATAAAATTTCTCATTAACGATGCCTGTGTCATAGCAAAAAAACCGTATTCACATGCAGGCGTGATACGTTTTGAGGGACAGACCATGACATATATTCCCGGCAAAGGACCATGCCTCAGATGTCTGATGGGAAGCGTTCCGCATGATGCAGCCTCGTGCCGTGATGCTGGCGTGATCGGGGCGGCAGCAGGAATTATCGGAAGTATGCAGGCGCTTGAAGCGATAAAGTATATCACAGGAGCCGGAAAAAATCTTTGCGGCAGGATCCTGACCTTTGACGGACTGAATATGAATGTCAGGGTGCATGAGATAAGCGAAGGAGATCCGTCCTGCGCTGTCTGCGGAAGAGAGCCTGCTATAACCTCGCTGGAGGATAACCGTAAGGATTACCAGATCAATGCTTGTACATAAGGCGTGATAATGTGTTCAAACAAATAAAAATGTCAGATTATACTATGCAGGAAAATGATGTTCTTGTTGATCTCCGGGATAAGCTCACTTATTCCTTCGGCAGTATAGACGGGGCTGTTAATATTCCTGTAGATGAAATAGACAGGCTTTATGCCCTGTCAAAGGATAAACGTATCGTATTATTCTGCCAGAGCGGAGAATCCAGCGCAGAAATAGCATCTCTGCTGTCCGAACTGGATTATAATGTTGCCGATCTCTCCGGCGGATACCGCGAATATATCAAAGAAAAGCTCTGAACAGATTCAGAGATGCAAAATTAAATAATAACAGGTGATAAAATGAATAATAATGATAAGCTTATAATCGGCGGTCATGAATTTGATTCAAGATTTATTCTCGGCTCGGGAAAATACTCTCTGAATCTTATCAAGGCGGCTGTCGAGTATGCGGGGGCACAGATCATTACTCTGGCAGTCCGCAGAGCAAATACAAAGGAAGAGGAAAATATTCTTGATTTCATCCCCGATAATGTTACCCTGCTGCCAAATACAAGCGGCGCAAGAAATGCCGAGGAAGCTGTCAGGATCGCAAGACTGGCTCGTGAGCTTGGCTGCGGCGATTTTGTAAAGGTCGAGATAATGCGTGATGCAAAATATCTCCTGCCAGATAATCAGGAAACTATAAAAGCAACAGAGATACTTGCAAAGGAAGGCTTTGTTGTAATGCCGTATATGTATCCGGATCTCAATGTAGCCCGCGACCTGGTAAATGCAGGCGCAGCGTCAGTAATGCCGCTTGCTTCACCCATAGGCTCAAATAAAGGACTTGCCACAAAGGAATTTATCCAGATCCTTATTGACGAGATAGATCTTCCCATCATCGTTGATGCGGGTATTGGCAGACCTTCACAGGCTTGTGAGGCTATGGAAATGGGCGCCGCTGCGATCATGGCAAATACAGCGCTTGCGACTGCGGGCGATCTTCCGATAATGGCTTCTGCATTCCGTCAGGCTGTCGAAGCGGGAAGAAAGGCTTATCTTTCAGGACTTGGAAGAGTGCTGACAAGGGGCGCTTCTGCATCAGACCCGCTGACAGGATTTTTGCATAATTGAGGGTGAATTAATTGGAAAATCAGTTTTTTGTTGATAATGATCTGCTGTCGGATGAAGCGCTTGAAAGAAAACACAGACTGGAGACAGATCCCTCCTTCCGCACCGATCATATGAAGTATCTTGAGGGGATGGAGGTCATCAGCTCCGATATCCGCAGCAAGGTCATAAACGAGATGGAAAGCTATGATGAAACAAAATATACTGCAAGGGATGTCGTTGCTGCACTTGAAAGCGAAAGCTGTACCATCGAGGGACTGAAAGCCCTGCTTTCACCGGCAGCCGAACCATTTCTTGAAAGGATGGCTCAGCGCGCAAGGCTTGAGACCAGTAAGCATTTCGGCAATACAGTGTATCTTTTCACACCTTTGTATATTGCCAATTATTGTGAAAACTACTGCGTTTACTGCGGCTTTAACTGCTATAATAAGATCAGGAGAATGAAGCTGAGCGCTGAACAGATCGAACGCGAAATGAAGGTCATTGCAGACAGCGGCATGGAGGAAATACTTATCCTCACAGGAGAAAGCAGAGCGCAGAGCGATGTTGAATATATAGGCAATGCCTGCAGACTTGCGAGAAAATATTTTCGCATGGTGGGACTTGAGATATACCCTGTCAATACGGATGAATACCGCTATCTGCATAAATGCGGAGCTGATTATGTCACGGTTTTTCAGGAAACCTACGATTCCGGTAAATATGAGACTCTTCATCTTGCGGGACATAAGCGTGTTTGGCCGTACAGATTCGATGCTCAGGAGCGTGCGCTTATGGGCGGCATGAGAGGTGTGGCTTTTTCGGCATTGCTGGGACTTTCGGATTTCAGAAAGGATGCGCTTGCCACTGCGCTTCATGCATATTATCTGCAGCGTAAATATCCCCATGCAGAGATATCGCTGTCCTGCCCCAGACTCAGACCTATAATCAATAACGATAAGATAAATCCCCTTGATGTCAGCGAAAGCCGTCTCTGCCAGATAATCTGCGCTTACCGTATATTCCTGCCCTTTGCAGGCATCACAGTTTCATCAAGAGAAAGCGCTTCCTTCCGAAACGGTATTGTAAAGATAGCGGCAACAAAGGTATCTGCGGGCGTATCCACAGGCATCGGCGACCACGAAAGCAAATACAGCGGAAAGGAGACGGACGCGGCTCAGGGTGACGAACAATTTGAAATTGACGATAACCGCAGCCTTGATAAGATGTACACTGATATCAGCGGCGAGGGTCTGCAGCCCGTCCTGAATGATTATCTCTATGTCTGAACTGATCTGTGTTACGAACCGTAAGCTTTGCAAGGATGATTTTTTGGAACGGCTGAAAATGATCGCTGACGCGCACCCGGCTGGGATCGTGCTGAGAGAAAAGGATCTCACAAGCCAGGAATATTCAGCTCTTGCAAGGCAGGCAAAAGCCATATGCGATAAAAGCAAAACACAGTTGATACTGCATAATTTTGCTGATGCAGCATCTGAACTGGGTGCCGATGGGATCCATCTGCCGCTGACAAAGCTTCGCAAGCTGAGTGATAATCAGCGCAGAGACTTCCGTATCATAGGAACGTCCTGTCATAGCATAGAGGATGCGCTTGAAGCTATGAAGCTTGGCTGTACATATATCTTTGCAGGCCACATTTTTGAAACAGACTGCAAGCCCGGATTAAAGGGAAGAGGACTGGACTTTCTGAAAGAGGTCTGTGAAATATCAGAGATACCTGTGTATGGAATCGGCGGTATTTCCCCCGGAAATTTCGGGAGCGTGATATCTGCGGGGGCGGCGGGTGCCTGTGTGATGAGCGGCTTTATGAGATGCGCCGATGCTGCAGATTATATTAATTTATTTACGGAGTAAGGTATGAAATTCAATAAAGAAATGCTTCGTCTGTATGCTGTCACAGACCGCGCATGGGTGGGCAGACAGACATTAAGCGAACAAATCAGCGACGCAATAGACGGCGGAGTTACGATCGTTCAGCTCAGGGAAAAGGAGCTTCCGGAGGATGAATTCATTCGTGAAGCTGAGGAGATATGCAGGCTTTGCCACAGCAGGGGAATTCCCCTGATAATAAATGATAATTATAATGTTGCGCTGAAGGTGGGCGCAGACGGTGTTCATGTCGGCATCGAGGATGCGCCTGTAGCTGAAATACGCTCAAAAGCGGGGGAGGGCTTCATTATCGGAGCTACTGCCAAAACCGTAGAGCAGGCACAGCAGGCGGAAAGATCAGGCGCCGATTATATAGGAGTAGGCGCGGTTTTTCCTTCGCCCACAAAGAAAAATGCGATCCGCATATCAGATGCGCAGCTTGAGCAGATAGTATCTTCCGTAAGCATACCTGCTGTAGCAATCGGAGGTATTACGATCAATAATGCTGATGAGATCAGATGCAGCGGGCTGAGGGGGATAGCAGTGGTTTCTGCTGTTTTTTCGGCAGAGGATATAAAGGAAGCAGCTTCGCTTCTCAGAGAGAAAGCGGAGAAGATAGCTAAGCAATAATAATATAAAAAGCGGGGGATCGGGGGCACCACCTTCCGCCGCTATATAAATATAATGCGAAAAGGAGAATAATATGAAAACTGCATTATCAATCGCAGGAAGTGATTCCTGCGGAGGCGCCGGTATTCAGGCAGATATCAAAACAATGACAATGAATGGTGTTTACGCCATGACAGCCATAACAGCGCTGACAGCTCAGAACACGACCGGCGTTTTCGGGATACAGGAGTCAACTCCCGATTTTCTGAAACAGCAGCTTGACGCGGTTTTTGAGGATATTTTCCCCGACGCGGTAAAGATAGGAATGGTCTCTGACTCTGAGCTTATCAGAGTAATAGCTGACAGACTGAAATTCTATCATGCAAAAAACATCGTAGTCGATCCCGTAATGGTTTCGACAAGCGAAGCAAGACTGATGAAAACCGACGCAGTAGAAACGCTTGAAAAGGAGCTTCTGCCCCTTGCAGCTCTGGTCACGCCGAACATTCCCGAGGCTGAGGTGCTTTCACAAACTGAAATAAAAAGCGAAAGCGATATGGAGGCATCTGCAAGGCTTATCAGCGAAAAATCCGGTTGTGCAGTTCTGCTGAAGGGCGGACACAGCGTAAGCAATGCAAACGACCTGATGATAAACGGAAGTACGCTGCGATGGTTCAGAGGTAAGAGGATAAACAATCCGAATACCCACGGCACAGGCTGCACGCTTTCAAGCGCAATCGCAGCAAATCTTGCAAAGGGAAACGACCTTGAAACATCAGTGCAGAAAGCAAAGGAATATATCGAGGGCGCGCTTGGCGCAATGCTTGACCTTGGAAAAGGCAGCGGTCCGATGGATCATGCTTTTTGCCTGACAAATAAAAATATCTGACTGAAAGGAAAATCAAAATGAAAGAATACTACACACAGATGGAAGCTGCCAAAAAAGGCATTATCACACCCGAAATGAAGACCGTAGCGAAAAAGGAGTACATGGAGCCTGAAAAACTCAGGGAGCTTGTTGCGCAGGGCGTTGTTGCTATCCCCTGCAATGTAAGACATACATCCATATCTCCCGAAGGCATCGGCATGGGACTTCGCACAAAGATTAATGTAAATCTGGGCATTTCCGGCGACTGCAAGGATTATTCAGTGGAGATGCAGAAGGTGGACATGGCAATAAAGTTCGGCGCAGAGGCTATCATGGATCTGAGCAATTACGGCAAGACCAATACCTTCCGCCGTGAGCTTATCGAAAGATCACCCGCAATGATCGGTACGGTTCCGATGTATGATGCCATCGGTTATCTTGAAAAGGATCTGCTTGAGATCAGTGCTCAGGATTTTCTCAGAGTTGTACGCGCGCATGCTGAGGAGGGCGTTGACTTCATGACTATCCATGCCGGTATCAACCGCAGAGCAGTTGAGGCATTCATGCGTGACAAGAGAAAGATGAATATTGTATCCCGCGGCGGTTCTCTGCTTTTTGCATGGATGATGATGACAGGCAATGAAAACCCGTTCTATGAGTATTATGATGATGTGCTTGAGATCCTTCGTGAATTTGACGTAACTATAAGCCTTGGAGATGCTCTTCGTCCCGGATGCCTTGACGACAGCACCGATGCCGGTCAGATCAGCGAGCTTATCGAGCTTGGCGCTCTTACCGAACGCGCATGGGCAAAGGATGTTCAGGTCATGGTAGAAGGTCCCGGACATATGGCAATGAATGAGATAGAAGCAAATATGAAGCTCCAGAAACGCATTTGTCATAATGCGCCCTTCTATGTGCTTGGTCCTCTCGTTACTGATATAGCTCCCGGCTACGACCATATCACATCAGCAATTGGCGGAGCGATCGCTGCCGCAAGCGGAGCAGATTTCCTTTGCTATGTAACCCCCGCCGAGCATCTTCGCCTGCCTGATCTGAACGACGTAAAGGAAGGTATTATGGCAAGCCGTATCGCTGCTCATGCGGCTGATATTGCAAAGGGTGTACCGCACGCCCGTGACCGTGATAACGCAATGGCAGAAGCCCGCCATAGGGTGGAATGGGAAGATATGTTCAAGGTAGCCCTTGATCCTGAAAAGGCAAGAGAATATTTTGAAAGCACACCTCCTGCTGACCGTCACACCTGTTCAATGTGCGGCAAAATGTGTGCTGTCCGCACGACAAATATGATCCTTGAGGGCAAGAATGTGGAATTCTGCACCGAGAAATGATTCTCCGCGGTTTGATCAGGTCGGCATTGATACCTGATCCTGTACAACCTGACTGTCAGAAAATAATAAAAGAAGCCCTGTGCTACCCCGTCAGCGGATCACAGGGCGCTTTGTTTATTATAGTGAACGTTATCATTATTTTGACTTTACTCAATCAGCGACTGTACAATCGTGTTTGCAGAATTATAGCAAAGAAAACTTTTGCCGTTTTCTTTGGCAGTAAAAGTCTGGATTACTGAGGGGGATAAGGAAAGGGTTTTCCACATTTTGACCCACCAAAGCAGAAATACTGATGAAGTATGGCTCAACGAATGAAAGCGGAACAGAGAATTCGGGATTTATTCTTTATATCCTGGTTTCTATTGATTACTAACTTCTTCCAGTGCAGCGGCAGAGCCGCTGCGGACAAAAGAGGAGAACCTTAAGGGGCTGTGAAAAAAGTGCTAAAAAAAGACAACCGACTTCCGAGTAGAAACTTGGAAATCGGTT
>ONNU01000049.1 GCA_900319255.1 uncultured Eubacteriales bacterium | reverse complement strand
TGGATTTGTTACGCTCTGTATGTTATAATTGGTATTATAGTCAAAATATAGATCGTTTAAAAGCAGAAACCGATTGTTTATCTCGTGTAACTGACAAACATTCTATATGAGACCTTATAGTTTTAAAATATGTAATGACGGAATGATAAAATGAGCAATAATCCCGATACATATCTTTTATATGAATATATGGAAAAAGTACCATTTACTGTGAGATACAAATTTGAGCTTGATTCTCCTGTAGATGCAGCTTTGCTGAAAAATGCAGCGGATGAGGCAATAAAAAGATTTCCGTATTTCAGCGTTAAAGTCGGGCTTGATGAAGGTCAGAATTATACTCTTGAACACAATGACGAACCATTGGCGGTTATTCCCGAAAAGGACAAAAAGCTGGTACTTGGAAGTGAAGAGGTCAATGGGCATTTAGCAGCAATAACCTACAGAGATAACTGTATCTGGTTCAATATCTCACATTCTCTCTGCGGAGCAGTAGGAGCTTTATTCTGGATCAAAGCGACATTATATCTGTATATGACAAAAAAGTACGGAGATATTGAACCTCCTGTGGATATCAGGCTTCCCGGTACACCTGTCCCTGATGAAGAGCTTGCCTTTCCCGATGCTGAAAAACTGCCTGATAATGAACCTATCGCCCGTTATACGGCAGGACATTGCAATATAGCTCTTGGCAGATTTCTTAAATATCTTTTCAACCCCTTTGCAAAAGATAATTATTATTATCAGATCAAGATACCGGCAAAGGAATTCATGGACTATGCGCACAAAATAGACGGAAGTCCGAATACCGTTCTGACAGCTATGATGTACAAGGTAATTACCGGCATTATCAAGGAAAAGAAAAATACATTTATCGGGGCAAGGATCTCTGCCGATTACCGTAAGGATATAGGAGCCGCTGCCTCATATCGTGATTTTGTCCGTTTTGTTCATATAAGATATGACTGGAGTCTCAGAGATGCTCCCATCAGCAAGCTGAATCTGATAGCAAGAGGCGAGATTATAAAGCAGAACCAGCCCGAGCTGAGCTATGAACGCTTTAAAAACCTTGATAAAGCACATAAGGGAATTGACAGTCAGCCGGATCTCAGATCCAAAAAGAAATATGCCTCAAAGAACAGTACATTCAGAAGTGACCCCCGTGCTGCTTATGTCATAAGCTATGTAGGAAAGGTCGACTGGGGCAGTATGGATAAGCATTTCAAGGGCGTTTACACAATTACCGACGGTGATCTCATGTTTGAACTGAATGCCACAAGGGACAGTTTCTATCTTACTTTCCAGCTTATTGATAAGGACAGAAAACCGCTGGATACTTTCTGCAAGGTACTGGAAAGTGAAGGTATCCCGTATAAGGTGTCTGAAAGATATACAAGGTATATGCCCGCAATAAAGCTGCCAAAATAGTATTATTAATATGCACAAATACTATAATAACAAAGGAGAACCAAAAATGAAAAAATGTAAAACGAAACTGACTGCACTTTTACTCGCAGCATTGATGATCTCTGTATTTGCAGGATGTACCGGACAAAGCGGCACCGAAAGCTCCGGGCTGGAAAGCTCCGCTGCATCGGCAGCAGATGCTGCTTCAAAAGAAGAGGAATCCTCTGCTAAAAGTGAATCAGAAACAGAAAGCAAAACCGAAAACTCTGCCGGCGAAGAACCGGAAACCGAGGGAATAGATTATATGGTGCTCGTCAATAAAACTCACCCTCTTCCGGAGGATTGGGAGGAAAAGCTTGAAACCGTACACATGACAAATTCAGTCGGAGATGATGTGGAGGTCGAAAAAAAGGCTTATGATGCATATCTCAAACTGAAAGAAGAGCTTGAAAAGGAGGATATCCATGTTGATCTGGATTCTGCACGCAGAAGTGTTGCAGATCAGCAGAGAATAATGGACGAATTTACTGAGCAGTACGGCAAGGATTATGCACTGAAGACAGTAGCCACTCCCGGCTATTCCGAGCATCATACAGGTCTTGCACTCGATCTGTACCTTATCATTGACGGCAAGGATATTGTCGAAAACGAGGATATGATACAGTATCCCGAAATATGGTCAAAGATACACGCAAAGTTAGCGGATTACGGATTTATCCTCCGTTATCTTGAGGGTAAGGAGCATATCACGGGCTACGGCTATGAGCCATGGCATATCCG
>ONNU01000203.1 GCA_900319255.1 uncultured Eubacteriales bacterium | reverse complement strand
CGTTAGACAGAAAGCAGAAATTCGATAAAACCTGCCAACGTGGAGCGAACCCCGGGGGGAGATAAGGAAAAGGGATTTCAAAAGGGGAGAACCTTAAGAGGGGGGGCGCAGCCCTCCTCTTGTGGTTCTCCTCTTTTGTCCGCAGCGGCTTTGCCGCTGCCCCCGGAAGAAGTCAGCGTTCAATAGAAGCCGGGGTATAAAGAATAAATTCCGAATTCGCTGTTCCGCTTTATTGCCCTGAGCCATACTTCATTAGTATTTCTGCTTTGGTGAATCAAAAGATGGTTCCCCCCTTCTGCTTTCTTCTTTCCCCCAAAAAATATCCCATCATTTTCAAATCACATCAAGATAATAATAAAACGAAAAAGCCGATGAACCCAACAATTTCATCGGCTTTTCTTTTATTTTCTGCATTGTTCAATGCTTTACTTTCTCTCAATTATTCAAGAAAATCTCTGAGCTTTTTGCTTCTGCTGGGATGGCGGAGCTTTCTCAGGGCTTTTGCTTCGATCTGACGTATGCGTTCTCTTGTGACATTGAACTCCTCGCCTACCTCTTCAAGTGTGCGGGAGCGTCCGTCATCAAGACCAAATCTCAGTCTGAGCACCTTTGCCTCTCTCGGCGTCAAAGTATCAAGCACAGCCGTCAGCTGCTCCTTCAGCAGCGCATCTGATGCGGCATCCTGTGGCGCAAGAGCGTCCTCATCGGGAATGAAATCCGCAAGATGGCTGTCCTCCTCCTCGCCTATGGGAGTTTCAAGGGATACAGGCTCCTGGGATACCCTCATTATTTCGCTTACCTTGTCCTCAGGCATCCTGAGTATCCTTGCTATCTCCTCTGCGCTTGGCTCATGTCCTGTATCGTGAAGAAGCTGGTTTGATGTCTTCTTTACCTTATTGATGGTCTCAACCATATGTACAGGTATTCTTATCGTCCTTGCCTGATCTGCGATGGCTCTTGTTATAGCCTGCCTGATCCACCATGTCGCATATGTGGAGAATTTGAAGCCTTTGGTATGATCGAATTTATCCACCGCCTTGATAAGTCCTAAATTACCCTCCTGGATAAGATCAAGAAACTGCATTCCTCTGCCAAGATAACGCTTTGCAATGCTTACAACAAGTCTGAGGTTTGCTTCTGACAGTCTTTGCTTTGCTGAGATATCACCCTCTGAGATCCTTCTGGCAAGCTCCGTTTCCTCCTCCGGGGTAAGCAGCGGAACCATGCCTATCTCACGAAGATAAATCTTTACCGGGTCGTCTGTTGTCAGACTTTCGGGGCGGATATCCTCCCCCTGCTGTCCGTCGCTCCCGGATTCGATCGAGGCAAGCTCGCTGTCGTCAAGGATAATGTCATCCATCGTTTCAACTATCTCTATGCCGTTTGTTTCAAGCATATCGTAAAAGCGTTCCATGACATCTGCTCCGATGTCCATTTCTCCGAATGCGTCAAGTATCTCTTTATTGGTAAGCTTTCCCTTTGACTTGCCAAGCTCTGTAAGTTCCTTTATCACAGTTTTTCTTTCCGGCTGTGTTCCGTTTGCCATTTTTCTTTCCTCCTGAAAATGCTTTTATTGACCAAGATGCTTCATCGCCTGCTGTTCAAGCTCTGCTGCCTGCTGCTCGGTAATTCCCATCGCCTGAGCCGCTTCTGAAACGCTCATCTGCTTTTTTCCCCCAAGACCGAAGCGCATGGATATCACCCTTGCTTCATCTTCCGGAAGTGAAGCGAGCATCTCGCTGACCTGCTTTGACATTATGCTTTCGCTGCTGTCCACGTCCTCTGCCTGCCGGGGCAGCTCTTCCTCGTCATGCTCCGGCTCCGGCTTTATATTCAGGCTCAGCTCCTTTTCCTTTTCAAGCAGCTGACGCGCCTTTTCCTCCTTTATGCCCAGCGCTGCGGCGATGGCTTTTGCCTTTTCCTCCTCAGGCATATTTTTATCAAGAAGCTTTTCCTGCTCCATCACTTCCGCAAGCTCCTCTGCGATCCCCCGGGGCAGCTTCAGAT
This sequence comes from uncultured Eubacteriales bacterium, assembly GCA_900319255.1. Classification (GTDB taxonomy): domain Bacteria; phylum Bacillota; class Clostridia; order Oscillospirales; family Acutalibacteraceae; genus UBA1213. Next base: position 7,278 of record ONNU01000203.1, on the reverse strand, counting down.
CCTGCTGAGCCGGCATATCCGTAAGCTGACGCATAAGTCTTTCTATGCGGAAGGCGCAGAAAGCCGAAAAGCTCACTGCCGGGTCGGGCATTTCAGACGCCGCAGACATTACGGCAAGGTTGCCCTCCTGCACAAGGTCAAGGTACAGCATCCCCCGTCCCAGATATCTCAGCGCCGCTTCCACCGGAAGGTACATACAGCTTTCGATAAGGCTGCTGACTGCATCGGGATCCCCCTCCGCAGCAAGCCCGCGAAGCTCCTTTTCCCTGCCCTCATCAGGCAGCGGCAGTCCGGAAATATCCTCCAGATACATTTTTACCGTATTTTCACCTGCGCAGGCATTCTTTTCATCCTCGCAGGAATCCGCTACTGTTTCGCAGATCTTTTTTATCCTCTTTTTATCAAGGGGAGCTATATCGCAATAAAAGCCTGTCCCCTCGCTGCCGAGCAGTTCAAGAAGCCCGGCTATATCCTTTTCCTGCGCATCCTCAAAGGCTGAAAGCTCTGCGATATCGCTGATATTCAGCATATCGTCATTTGCCCTCGCCCTCGCTGACAGCACAGCCAGCATTTCATCTATATCAAACTTCTCCATCTGAGCTTTATTCTCCTTTTTCCTTTGCTTCTGGGGCAGATCGTAAAATCGTAAAAGCCTGTGAATATTGTTCGGCTTTTTCCGTTGAGTTCCGTCATTTTCTCACTGTGCTTTGAAAATGACTGGCTTCTGTTTTCAAGGGGGGAGAATCCGGGTTCCGTCAGGCAGCGAGCTGCGCCGCTGCCTGCTTTTTCTTTGACCGCCTGCGGCGGTTTTAGAGGATTTCGCACACTGCGGCGTGCGGCCATGGGCTCTGGGTCTCGCCTCCCGGCTCGGTCGGTGCTTCTGCCTCCGGCAGAGGTGTCCACCGGACATCCGCACCCCCCCGGAACCCTGCAGCCTCCCCAAAGGCTGGGGAAACTTTTACAATCATCTGCTCCTGCTTTTACAACAGTTTTTCCGCTGTACCTGGTCTGTACAGCGGAAAACTGTAATTATTATTTAAGCTTTTTACTTCTGCTGGGATGGCGGAGCTTTCTCAGAGCCTTTGCCTCGATCTGACGTATACGTTCTCTTGTTACTTCAAATACCTCTCCCACTTCCTCAAGCGTTCTCGGTCTGCCGTCGTCAAGTCCGAAGCGCAGGCGTATGACCTTTTCCTCTCTTGGCGTAAGGGTGGACAAAACGGAATTCAGCTGCTCCTTGAGCATGGACTGGGATGCGGCATCCTGGGGAGTGATTGCGCTGTCGTCCGGGATAAAGTCGCCCAGATGGCTGTCCTCCTCCTCGCCGATAGGTGTTTCGAGGGATACAGGCTCCTGAGATGCGCGCATTGCCTCTCTTATCTTATCCACAGGGGAATTGAGGTATTCTGCGATCTCCTCGACTGTCGGCTCATGTCCGTTTTCATGCAGGAGCTGACCGGAGGCTTTCTTTATTTTATTGATAGTCTCGCCCATATGTACAGGGATACGGATAGTCCTTGCCTGATCTGCAATAGCTCTTGTGATAGCCTGTCTGATCCACCATGTTGCGTATGTGGAGAATTTGAAGCCCTTTGTATGGTCGAATTTTTCCACTGCCTTCATCAGACCCAGATTACCCTCCTGGATAAGATCAAGGAACTGCATTCCTCTGCCGAGATATCTCTTTGCGATACTGACAACAAGTCGCAGGTTTGCTTCAACAAGGCGGCGGCTTGCTTCCTCATCGCCCTGGAGTATCCTTCCGGCGATATCCGTTTCCTCCTCCGGAGTGAGCAGCGGTACACGGCCTATCTCCTTCAGATATATCCTTACCGGGTCGTCTGTGGAGACCACTCCGTCAGACACAAGGGCGTCCTTATCGTCCTCTCCTGTCATGGAGGTCAGCTCGTCATCGTCAAGGATGATATCCTCAAGGGATTCCACGATCTCTACACCGCTGGATTCAAGCATATCATAGAATTTTTCCATCTGATCCGGCTCGATATCCATTTCACCGGTTGCATCAAAGATTTCCTTGTTTGTAAGCTGTCCCTTGGATTTACCCATTTCTATAAGATCACCAAGTACGTTTTTCTTTTCGGGTTGTTGTGCGCTCATAATGCTCCTCCTTTTTTATATATAAATGGCTTTGCTGATTGTAAATGTTTGAAAATGCTGTGAGTTCAGTATTTTGTTTAGTAAAGCTTTCTCCGCTGTGTTCCGTCTTTTTCTCGCTGCGCTTTGGAAAAGGCTGGAGAAACTTTTACAATCTGTTTTCCTGATTTGGTTTTCTCTTACGTTCTTTCTTTTTGCGAAGCTCCTCCATTATCGCATCGTTATCTGCTTCGGCTGCCTTTTCCGGAGTTATCCTCGTGCTCTGATCGACAAGTATCTGCGTATAGGCTTCGGCGGCTGCATAGGGATCCTTCTCCCTCTGATGAGATACCAGCATCTTTACTATGCCCTCTATCTCATCCGTTGTGAAATACCCGGACAGATCATCCGGCTCTACGCCCTCGCCGTTATCAACGCGCTTTTTCAGCATCTCAAATATTCTTCTGTTGGTGCTTGTCACGAAGATATCCGGTGTTACCGAGCCGGCTATCTTTATCGCAACATCCGGGTCGTATATCATCATGGATATCAGCGCTTCCTCTGCGCTTGCGGCACGGAGATTGCTTCGCTTTTCGCGGTTCAGATTATCAGAAACACCGCTGAGCTTTTCATGGGCGGCGCGCTGCTCCTGTTTTTTCATCTGGCGGTAATGTCTGCGGCTGTTCTTTTCCACAAGCTGGCGGATAGCGTTCTTATCCACCTCCAGATCCCGGGAAAGCTGGGAAATATACACATCCTGCTCTACCGGATTTTCAAGCTCTGAAAGCAGACCCGCAGCCTTTGTCAGAAATTCCACCTTCTGCTCTGGGATCTCCGTATTGAACTGTGATCTCAGCTTTGACATACGGTATTCAAAATCATTGCCTGATTTTTCAAGAAGCATACGGAAACGGGAGCTGCCCTGTTCACCATAGGATCTCATAAACTCATCGGGATCCTTTCCGTTAGGCACTGTCAGCACCTTCACACGCATCCCCATGGGTCTTAATATCCCGATAGCTCTCTGGGTCGCCTTTTGTCCTGCCTCATCGGCATCATAGCAAATGACTACTTCCTCGCTATAGCGTTTTATTATCTTCGCCTGATCGTCAGTAAGCGCAGTTCCCAGGGTCGCCACAGCATTTTCAAAGCCTGCCTGATGCAGCGCTATGACATCCATATAGCCCTCGACAAGAATAAGCTGTCCGTTTGCCTTTTTCTTTGCAAACTGCAGGGAATACAGATTCCTGCTCTTATTAAAAACCGGCGTATCGGAGGTATTGAGATATTTCGGCTTGATATCCGACATTATTCTTCCTCCGAAGGCTATTACATTTCCCCTCATATCAATGATCGGGAACATCACACGGTCTGAAAACCGGTCATAGGAATGTCCGTTTTTTGATACGTTTGCAAGATTTGCCTGTACTATCTCATTTTTACTGAAGCCCTTTGACTGCAGATGATTGACCAGCGCAAAGCGATCCTTCGGCGAATACCCCAGACCGAAATGTATTATAGTCTTTTCCGTCAGCCCTCTTTTTCTGAGATAATCAAGCCCCTGTTTTCCATCTGGGGAATAAAGCATCCGATGGAAAAATCTTGCGGCTTCTCTGTTTGCCTCATATATTCTGTTTTTAAGCTTTCCCATGCCGCTATCGGAAGCGTCCTCAGGGACTTCTATCCCGGCTCTCTGTGCAAGCAGCTTTACTGCATCCACATAGTCGAGATTTTCTATTTTCTGGATAAATGTTATCACATCCCCGCCTGCCCCGCAGCCGAAGCAATGAAAGAATCCGTTTTCTCTCATAACGCTGAATGACGGTGATCTTTCATTATGGAACGGGCACAAGCCCACCAGGTTCCTACCTGATTTTTTCAGCGGAACATAGGACGAGATAACATCGGCAATATCTATCCTTGCCTTCAGCTCTTCATTGAACTCTTTTGTTATCAATTATCTTCTCCTTCTTTTTTCTTCTGTAATATCTGAATCTATGAAACTGACATTTGTGTTGGGGGGCGGAAAAAGTAATTCCGTTTTTCCGCTTTCATGCCCTGAACCATACTTCATTTGTATTTCTGCTTTTGTCCGCAGCGGCAAAGCCGCTGCCCTGGGAGAAACCAGCGGTCAGAAGGAATCAAAACATTCTGTAATAATTGAGTATCACAGATCATGGTTTAAAATCTTGGCTTTGGAATATATATTTCACGGAATCTGTCCGTTGCGTAGCGGTCTGTCATTCCCGCAAGATAATCACTTACGGCAGCTTCTACGCTTTCTGTTTCTGCCGTTCTTCTGTTTTCCACCGGCATTTCATAGGGATGCTTTGTGAAATGCTCGTACAGCAGCTCCATCAGTACCGGTACTTTTCTTTCCTCATGCTTTGCAAGCTCATTTGAATAAACTACCGCATACATGAATTTGTGCAGCTGATCGAACACCTCCTGCACCTTGCTGTCCATTTTAAGCTCCCCGTCGCCGGAATTCATCACAAGCGATACCACCAGCGTATTGATCCTTTCAGAGGTGCTGTGTCCCAGCGTCCTCCCCACATCAGCCGGAAGCTCTGCTTCTGAAATGACCCCCGCTCTGATAGCGTCGTCGATATCGTGATTGATATAGGCTATCCTGTCAGCGATACGGACGATCCTGCCCTCAAGGGTATCAGCCTGCTTTCCTTTTGTATGGCACAGTATGCCGTTTCTTGTTTCATATGTAAGATTAAGACCCCTGCCGTCCTTTTCCAGCTTATCCACCACCCTCAGGCTTTGCTCATAATGCCTGAAGCCTCCGGGCACAAGCTTGTTCAGCGCCCTTTCTCCGGCATGACCGAAGGGTGTATGCCCCAGATCATGTCCTAGGGATACCGCCTCAGCAAGATCCTCATTCAGTCTCAGCGCCCGGGCAATAGTCCTTGCTATCTGGGAAACCTCAAGGGTATGGGTAAGTCTTGTGCGGTAATGATCTCCTCCGGGCGACAGAAAAACCTGCGTTTTATGCTTCAGCCGGCGGAAAGACTTACTATGAATGATCCTGTCCCTGTCACGCTGGAATTCTGTGCGGATAGAGCATTTTTCCTCCTTTATGCCTCTTCCGGCTGAACTGTCGGAAAAGCAGGCAAAGGGAGAAAGAATCAGTCTTTCGTTTTTTTCTGTCTGTTCACGGATATTCAATGCAGATCACCTGATTTCTGTGCCGGAGCTGACCATCCGGCTTTGCGCCGGCGTCATATCTGCGGGGGTCGTTTTGCTCTCATGCGGGACATTCCTTTACCATGTCCCTTCTGATGACAGATATTACCAAAAACACAACTTTGTTTTTGGCATCTATATTATATATACGCAAAAAACAGGCTGATACCTTTTATTTTTTTATAAAATCCGAAAAAAATTAATAAAGGGCAGCTTCATACGCTGAAACTGCCCTGTTTATCATGCGGTCACTGAAATTCCGTCACCATGACCGGATGCTCCGGGATATCCTTTATCATTTTTTTAAGAAACAGCGGATAAAAATACATATCCTCCAGCTCCTCAGGCCCGACCCATCTGAATTCATGCACAGTCTGTTTTTCCGTCAGCTCCAGATCAAGCCCCTGCGCCAGCTTTTCATTATCGCAGCCGGTTATATCAATAAGATAATAAAAAGCCACCTCGTGAAATTTTTCCCCTGTTGTATCCAGGGAAAAATAGCTCTGAACTATCCAAAGCGGTCTTACGATCCGGGACTTTATTTCAAGCTCCTCAAAAACCTCCCTGACGACCGCCTGCTCTGCCGTTTCATGCAGCTGCACACGTCCGCCGGGGAGATAATAATGCCCGATACCGTTATCCCGCATCACAAGCAGCTTTCCCTTATTCATTATCACTGCCGCTACACGGTGATTGAATTTTCCTTCCTTTGTTGTAAATGTTATATCCATTTTTTCTCCTGTTATTTCATTGCAAAAAATCTTTCGTCTGTAATTTCCGGCTCGATGCTGCCGCCGGTTGCATCTGCAAGCTGTCTCACAAGGCTTCCGTGATCCTCCGGCGAAATATGAAAGGTTATGGTCACATTTTCTCCGAAGTCTGTATCGTCGATAACACCTCCGCAGGAGGGTATAAGCCCCGACAGCCTTCCGTACTGGTCATATCTGCAATTCACGGTACAGACATGGCAGTTTTTCATTTCAACGATACCGCCGGCTTCAAGAGCTATTTTTGCGCCCCTTGTATAAGCGCGCACAAGTCCTCCGGCGCCCAGAAGTATACCGCCGAAATATCTTGTCACCACCACGACAGCATCCGTCACGCCTGATTTTATCATTACATCAAGTGTAGGTACGCCTGCTGTCCCGTGAGGCTCGCCGTCATCGCTATAGCGCTGGATACCTCCCTCACGCAGGACATAGGCATAGACATTATGCTTTGCATCCCAGTGCTGTTTTTTCTTTTCCTCGATAAAAGCAAGCGCCTCCTTCTCTGTTTTCACCGGACGCACATATCCGATAAATCTGGAGCGCTGCTCTGTAAATTCGTCCTGAGCTTCCTTTTCGATGGTTTTATATGATCCTTCCATAGCTGACACCTTTACCTTTATATTCCGGGCAGAAAAAGGCGGCACATTACTCCATGTGCCGCCATAAGTGCATAGTCAAAATTATTTCTGTGTAAGTCCATAACGCTTATTGAATCTATCAGCGCGTCCGCCGGTATCAACGAGCTTCTGTCTTCCTGTGAAGAACGGATGGCACTTTGAGCAAATTTCAACACGGATATTACTTTTTGTTGATCCTGTTTCGATCACATTACCGCAAGCACATTTGATTGTTGTCTGCTGGTAGTTAGGATGTATACCTTCTCTCATTTTGAGTCACCTCTTTCATCAATACCTTGAGCAACATTAGAATTATATCATATATATTTACAAATTGCAAGAGCTTTTTTTAATAAAATAAAAATTATAGTGAACATTATAGTGAACGTCATCATTATTTTAAATTTACTCAATCAGTGACTGTACGATCATATTTGCAGAATTATTGCTAGGAAAATTATGGAAAAACAGATTCGGGAGTTATTCTTTATGCTCTGGCTTCTATTGATTGCTTGCTTCTTCCAGGGCAGCGGCTTTGCCGCTGCGACAAAAGAGGAGAACCACAAGAGGTGGGCTGCGCCCCCCTCTTAAGGTTCTCCCCT
>ONNU01000294.1 GCA_900319255.1 uncultured Eubacteriales bacterium | reverse complement strand
GGTGTCACACTTGTCTTATCGTATGTTCTTGAAATGCAGAACATTTTCAATCAACTTAGTATACTCTGATTTTAAACAAGGAGGGGGACGCAGCCCACCTCGTGTGTTCTCCTCTTTTGTCCGCAGCGGCAAAGCCGCTGCACCTATACAATAACATCACCGCTTCAGCCCCTGCGCTATGCAAGACCGAAGCGGTGATCGTTTGATTTTTTAGCATTACCTTTCCACCAATCTCCGTTCAAAGGAAATTTCTGACATTTCCCAATTACCGATGGTGGACACTTTATCAATGAAAAATCAATAAACTACAATTCTATAATCTATAATTCTATAAACTATAAACTATAATCTATTATCTATTTATCAGTACATTCCGCCCATGCCGGGGTCGCCTGCGGGCATTGCGGGAGCCGGCTCCTTGATATCAGCAACAAGTGATTCTGTTGTGAGTACCATTGATGCAACGGATGCTGCGTTCTGGAGAGCACTTCTTGTTACCTTTGTAGGATCTACGATACCGTTGGACATCATATCCATGAACTCCTCGGTAAGTGCGTTGAAGCCGTAGCCCATCTTGCCGGAGGAAATGATCTTATCAACGATAACTGAGCCTTCAAGACCTGCGTTTTCTGCGATCTGGCGTACAGGCTCCTCAAGCGCCTTGAGTACGATCTTTGCGCCGGTTTTTTCGTCGCCCTCGAGGGTGTCTACAAGTGCGCTTACAGCGTTAACTGTATTCAGGAGCGCTGTGCCGCCGCCTGCTACGATACCCTCTTCTACAGCTGCCTTTGTAGCTGCAAGTGCATCCTCGATGCGGAGCTTCTTTTCCTTCATCTCGATCTCAGTAGCTGCGCCGACCTTGATAACTGCTACGCCGCCTGCCAGCTTTGCAAGTCTCTCCTGAAGCTTCTCTCTGTCGAAATCAGATGTTGAAGCCTCGATCTGTGCGCGGATCTGACCAACTCTTGCCTTGATATCCTCGTTGCTGCCTGCGCCGCCAACAATAACTGTGTTTTCCTTATCGATCTTTACCTTTGCAGCACGACCCAGCTGATCCATGTGCGTGTCCTTAAGCTCAAGACCTACCTCCTGAGAAATAACCTCGCCGCCAGTGAGAACAGCGATATCACGGAGCATTTCCTTTCTTCTGTCGCCGAAGCCCGGAGCCTTGACACCGATGCAGGTGAATGCGCCTCTGAGCTTATTGACTACCATTGTTGAAAGAGCCTCGCCCTCGATATCCTCAGCAATGATAACAAGCTTGTTCTTGCCCTGCTGGATCATTTCCTCGAGAAGCGGGAGGATCTCCTGGAGATTTGAGATCTTCTTATCTGTGATAAGGATAAGAGCGTCCTCAACAACTGCCTCCATCTTCTCTGTATCTGTACACATATAAGGTGTGATATAGCCTCTGTCAAACATCATACCGTCAACAACATCGGAATATGTTTCTGCTGTCTTGGATTCCTCAACAGTGGTAACGCCGTCATTGCCCACCTTCTCCATTGACTCTGCGATAAGCTTGCCGATCTCATCATCTGCTGCAGAGATAGCTGCAACTCTTGCGATATCCTTTGAGCCTTCGACCTGCTTTGAATTAGCCTTGAGTGTTTCAACAGCTGCGTCTACTGCCTTGCTGATACCCTTTTTGAGGATCATGGGGTTAGCGCCTGCTGTTACGTTCTTCATACCCTCGCGGATAAGTGCCTGAGCAAGAAGTGTTGCTGTTGTTGTACCGTCGCCGGCAACATCATTTGTCTTTATTGAAACTTCCTTAACGAGCTGTGCGCCCATGTTTTCAAAAGCGTCGTCAAGCTCGATCTCCTTTGCGATAGTAACACCGTCGTTTGTGATAAGCGGAGCACCGAATTTCTTATCGAGAACAACATTTCTGCCCTTGGGACCTAATGTGATCTTTACTGTATCTGCAAGCTGATCAATACCGCTCATAAGAGCTTTTCTTGCTTCCTCGCCGTATGCGATCTGTTTAGCCATAATAATTACCTCCGAATATTAGTCTTTCTTTTTCCGTGATCTCTCTTAATACCGTTTACATATGACGCTCACCGTCATATCCGCAGATATTAATATTACTCAACTACTGCAAGAATATCTGACTGGCGGACGATAGTATATTCCTCGCCGTCGATCTTGACATCTGTGCCTGAATATTTGCTTGTGATGACTTTATCGCCGATATTGACGTACATCTTCACTTCCTTGTCATCAACGATCCCGCCAGGTCCTACTGCAACAACAGTTGCAAACTGGGGCTTCTCCTGTGATGCAGCGGTAAGAATGATGCCGCTTTTGGTTGTCTCCTCGGCAGCCTCCGTCTTTACGACCACTCTGTCAAGTAATGGTTTAATAGTCATAATATATTGCCTCCTTACAGCAAAATACAACAAATATAATCAATTAGCACTCTCTGTCCTTGAGTGCTAATGATATTGTATACCCTTTCCGCAAAAAAATCAAGTATTATTTGATACTTTTTTAAAATTTTTCCTGTTTTTATTCTTTTTACTATGTCAAATACAATAAATTGACGGTGTGCCGGCAAGCTCAGACATGCACTGCGTCAGTGCAGGCTTTTCATCACTGTTCAAAAACAGATTCTCACAATGTAAAAATCCGTGCTGCTTCCGGTGCTTGTGCAATAAATTTACAAATTGTTAATTTCAGGAACATTTTTTCTCGCTCACTACGCACAATTCTTCCACATCCAATTATATTATACTATTTGTAATATATTCATCCGGAACATTTTCACAGGCGAAAAAATAGAGCCGTCTTTAAAGACAGCTCTGTATTATCATTATCTTCCGTCACGGTGAGCAACGACAACATATGCAGTTTTTGCTATAAGCTTTGCATCGGTTCTGAGGCTTCTGTCAGCTATGTACTGTCTGTCCAGCTCCATCCACTGCTCGAAGGAGATATCATTTCTGTTTCTGCTTGCCTGCCAGTAGCAAGTCAGACCAGGTGTTACCATAAGTCTCTGTCTGTCGGTCTCGCTGTACTGTGCGACCTCATCAGGAAGCGCAGGTCTGGGGCCTACGATGGACATATCGCCTTTAAGAATGTTTACAAGCTGCGGAAGCTCATCAATATTGGTCTTTCTGATAAACTTACCGATACCGGTAATTCTTGGATCGTCCTTCATTTTGAAAGCGGGGCCGTCCATTTCATTATATTTTCTCAGCTTTTCCTTCAGAGCCTCTGCATCCATGCACATGGATCTGAATTTATACAGCTTGAAGAGTTTTCCGTTCTTTCCGACTCTTTTCTGCACAAAGATCGGATGACCCTTTTTATCCCATATGGAAACAAGAAACATTACCACAAGAAAAAGCGGGCTGAAAACTATAATAGCTCCCAGAGAGAGAGTAATATCAAAAAATCTTTTCAGAAAACTATAAAGACGTTTTCTTTCATATACGACGGTTTCTGTTGAATTCTCGGTATTGCCAATATGAAATATGGCTTCATTATTCATTCCGAACACTCCGTTTTATAAAAATCTGCTGTATACGGATCCATTCCTCCAAGCCCCCTATATACGACAAGTATATTATATCATCACGTTAATAAATAAGTCAATCCTGAAAAATAACATTTAATAGTTTGGTAATAATTTCATAACATATTCCAAAACATTTTAAGTTTTCCCCCGCATAATCATCAAAATGCAAATAGGATTTTTATGAATTTTGTCTGTTTAGAATTTTCACGGGATATTCTCACAAAAAAACGCTTTTTATCCGGAATAATTAATTGGATCAGGGGGAGTCTCATAGAGGTTGTATAGATTTAAAAACAGTATTTGCAATAAGGGGAATAAAAAGCGTATAAAATAGGGGCTGTGAAAAAAAGATGAAATACACTTTGAT
>ONNU01000307.1 GCA_900319255.1 uncultured Eubacteriales bacterium | reverse complement strand
ATCAGCAGACTGAATGCCGGGTAAAAAAACAAATCAATAAAATCTTTTTCTGATATTTCTCATTATCTCCCAGACATTGTCACAATAGTTGCTTACCGCTATGGATATCATACCGTTATTCGGATTGTATTCCGAAATAAAGCTCACACCGGGATCACAGCCCTGAAAATAAGCGTGCTCCCTTTTTCCGGGATCGTCTATCAGCCACACTCCATAGCCATACCAGCCCTCCTCGGTATTCTCGCCGTTTCCGCTTTGCTTTGAAAGCATTATCCTTGTCATTTTCTCTGAAAGAAGCCGGTTTTCTGACAAAGCCCTCCAGAATCTCAGGATATCCCCTACGGTGACAAAAGCGCCTCCCGCGCCTGTTCCCTTGGCATCGACCGAAAAAATATTTGTCCGGTAATCACCCGTCTGCGGGCAGAAAATATAGCTGTTGGCGCATCGCGAAGGCAGCCTGTCAAGCTCAAAATAACCTGTTGAGTCCATTTTGCAGACATCAAATATATTTTTCTGCAAATATTCGTCAAACGCCGTCCCGGTAACTTTTTCTATTATAAGCGCAAGCATAACATAGCCCGAATTGTTATATTGAAATTTCTCACCCCTGGGGTACATCATGGGCTTTTCGATAAAAAGCGGCAGAAGATCACTGTTGTTTCTGATCCTGTAATTAGGAAAATCGACCCACAGCTCCTCGTATTCCTCCATCACGCTTTCGTCAAAATAATCAGGGATCCCGGAGGTGTGGCAAAGCAGCTGTCTGACTGTTATATCCGGGTCTATATCATGAAGGTCGATATCAAGCAGACCGCCTATAGTATCGTCAAAATGCAGCCTGCCCGCTTCTATCAGCTGCAGGATCCCCACCGCAACAAAGGCTTTCCCTGCCGAGGCAGTCGCAAAGCGTGTTTCTGTTGTGTTTGGTATCTCATTGGCAAGGTCAGCAAATCCGCCTGAGTATTCGCATAGTACCCTGCCGTCCCGGAAAATCAGAACATTTCCTCTGAAGCCCTCTGTTATATAATCTGCTTTCATAAGGATAACCTCAATATTCTATACAGCCGGCATGAATGTAAGGCACGCCCGCTGCTTTTTAAATAAAATCAGGATCGTCGTCATCATCTATCAATGCAAAGGGTGACGGCGGCTTTTCTTCTTCCGTTTTTTCAGGAGCCTGCCTTGAAAGCTGCTCCACAAGCTCAGCTATACCGCTCATATCAACACTTCCCGCAGGCTGAGCCTTTTCACGGTAGCTGTCCGCAATATACAGGAAATCCTCCGGCTCCAGAACCACCTTGTCGATGCCGATATCCGTCATTTCGACCTCCGTAAGCTCTGTTCCGCTTGTTTCCGCAACATCAGCAACAAACTTGGCTTTCAGATATATATGAAGAGCCTTTTCTATTTCCTCAAGCTCGGAAAAGCTTACGTTTTCCGTATTGTCCGCCATAAAATCGACTCCTGCGGTATCGTTGACATAGCCCGCAAGGGGTTCGATCATTGCCGAAAAGAACTGCAGCCTTTCATCTCTTGAAGGAGGATCGACCCTGCAAATACGGGACAGCCTTCTCAAAGCCGAGGGTATGGAGCGTACCTCGCCGTCAAACACTGCGGTCACGATACACATACATTCCTCATTGTCAAGAAGCTCCTTCATTCGCTTTGCAAGCGCCCGCGCAGCGCCAGGCATCTCTGATACCCTGCTGATATCTCCCAGCGAGATCAGATATGCATTCCCTGCCTCCTCATCCTCCTCCGCAGCTGCCTCTTCGATTTCAGGGGATGAGCTGTATATTTCCTCCATTGCGGCTTCTCCCTCCGGAGCATCCGCGGCGGTTTCATCCTCTGCCGGCGCAGGCTCATCTGCAGCGGGAGCCTCCTGGGGTTTTGCAGGCTCTTCCTTTTGCGCTGTGTCAATACCGCTGAGCTTATCAAAGAAGCTGTTTATTTCAGCCGTCAGCTTTTCCTCGCCCTCGTCAGCGTATTCTCCGAAGGAAAAATACAGGGTTTCCGGAAAAAGCTCGCTGTATTCATCAAAGAAGGCTTTTTCAAGAGTACGTTTTCCGCTTCCCTCACTGCCGGCGAGTATCATAGCCGTGCGCTGACTCAGGGAGCTGAAAAACGATTCCTGATCTGCAAAGGGCAGAGTGCCGATAAGCATTGTTTCATATTTTCTGCGGTGGATATATCGTTTATCCTCTTTTGATATCATTTACAGCCTCCGCTTATTCCATATCGTCATCTACAAGATAGCTGTCGTTGCTGAGATTTCTTTCCCATTTGTCGATAGCGTCAAGGATATCCTTTTTGGAGGAGGGCTTGAAGCCTGCCATAGCTGTTTCAAAAACAGTTCTGCTCAGCTTGAAGCTGCCGTTTTTGATAAGGTCAATAGCGGCGTTTTCATTACCTGCCTTTTTCATAACCTGCTCAAAGACATCCTTTTTCATTATAGATGTAACTCTTTCGATATCACGGTAGTTATAACCATCCGTTACAGCTGCCATATCGTCATAGCACAGACCCTCCTCAAGAGTTATTATGCCGTCAAAGGACATACGGAAGGCATTGCTCCTTGCCTCTCTGTCGGGAAGGGGAACTCTGATGACCTCAGCTCTGTCCAGCATAGCGGAGTCAACTCTCTGGGGATAGTTTGTAGCACCGATAAATACGATGGACTTGCCTGAATTTTTCATACGGTTGTAGCCCGTAAGGAATGATGTAGTGATGGATGCCGCATATTCAGGCATGGATTTCTGCGCACGGTTGCGGCAGACACCGTCAATTTCATCTATGAAGAGTATGCAGGGAGCGCTGTTTTCAGCCTCCTCAAACATTCTTGTAACGATCTTTTCAGCATCACCGACATAACGGCTGATGATATCCGAGCCTACAAGAGAAAGGAACTGATATTCCTTATCCTGATTATTGACAAGCTCGTTTGCAAAGGCTTCGATGATATAGGTCTTACCGCATCCGGGAGGGCCTACGAAGAAATATGTATTCAGACGCGGGATCTTGAGAAAATCAAGCAGTGCCTCACAGTTTGAATTGGTAACACAGTCGGAAAGCTTGTCTTTAAGCTCTGCCATACCGGAAACATTTGCAAAGGAATGATTGGGCGCTTCCTTATGCCAGCCCTTAGCCATATTGTCAAGCTTTTCCTTATCGCTGTCTCCGCCCTTGCCGCCGGCTGTCTGGGGAGTCTTGCCGTCAGATTTGCCCTTTTCAAAAGCCTCAGCCTTCTGCGGGTCGATCTCTCTGAGAATGCTCAGCACCTGATGGCTGATATTCTCCTTTTCACGCAGATGATGATTTCTTTCCTCGCCGATGGTCATATCTGCCATTTCGCTCTGAAGCTCTGCTGCTCTCTGGAGATACTGACATTCCTCGGAGGTATGCTTGCCCTTATTGGTCTGGAGAACAAGCTGCGCTTTATTTATATATGCTCTGTAAAGATTTTCTCTTTTCTGTACTGCAACAGCGTAATCACGCTCCATTTTTGATTCACTTCTTTCTTTGATGTTATTATTTTCCGGGACATCCTTCGCCCCCCGTGACCGTGATATGCAGGCCCCGCCTGCTTTTCGCCGGTCACTATTCACTGTTATCAACTATTCTCAGACTTTACCCCAATCCCTGAGATAATCGTCAAATTCCTCTTCTGAAAGGGAAGCCTCCATTGAAGCGATATCTTCATCAGCCTTCTGTGACGCTGCGGAAAGATCCTCGAAATTGGTCTCAACGCCGATGCTCTTTTCAGCGTAATCGTTTATCATTGAGGTTGTGGGATCCTGGAGAAGCGTATCATAGATATCATCTGCAACAAGAAGATCGACGGGATCGCTGTTCATTACCTTGTTGACTTCCTCATTGGAAACTCTTTCCTCTGTCTTTTCATTGAACCAGCCGGCTGATTCATTATCCTCAAGCCAGCCCATTCTCTGTGCTCTTGCTCTGAAAAGCACCTTCTGCACATTCTGGGAGCCTACCGAAACTGCGTTCATGGTCTTGATAGCGCCGCTGAGATCACGCATTGCAAGGTTCCAGTCTCTTTCGTTTTCGATCTCAATAAGCCTTTTCTTTGCGTGCTTTACCATTACCAGTGAAAGATATGCATTTTTAAGGCGCTTCTCTGCCTTTGCATAGCTCTGGTTATGCTCCTTTGCATATTTTACGGAATTGGACTCTGCAACGATCTTCATAACGAATTTTTCCTCAAGCTGATTGAGCTTGACATTGGTTTCAAAGACCTTGTCCCTGAAATTGCTGTCTTCTCTGCGGGCTTTTTTCTTGTCAAGATCCTTGCGCTGCTTGCGGATATCGCTGAGCTTTTTATCGTCATCAATATATTTTTCGGTTTTTGCTCTGTCTCTGTCAAGCTTTTCCTGCTCTCTTTCTGCTTTGCTTTTAAAGAATCCCATAGTGTCTGTCCTCCTGTTTTATTTATTTTTCATCAGTTGCTGAGAAGCTGCTTATGCTCCTGCTCATTGTTTATGCCGTCATTATCAAGGTCCTCTTCCATGCCCTTGATATCATCGTCAAGCTGCTGCTGCTGCTGTTTCAGATATTCCTGATAAGCCTTCATGCCCTCAGCCTCAGCCTGCTGATCCAGCTCATCCTGATGTACGATATTGCGGTAATTTGTAACATCCTTGAGCATCTTGCGGATAATGCGGGGATCGGAATTGATAGCGTCGATGGATGCATCCAGCTCTGAGAAAAGATCCTCAAATTCAAATACCTGATCCTGCAGATCCTTCATATTCTCTATATACTGCTTGTTGACCCTTTCGATCTCCTCGCGTTCCTTTTCGGTTGTGATGCTGTTGATGGAAAGCAGGGCGTTTTCAGTATTGCTTATAGCTCTCTGCATCTCCTGAACATTTGCTGTCATGCCTGAAATACTGGTCTTTACGCCGTTGATCTGGCTTTTAAGCTCATTGACCTTGGAAAAGACTGCCGCATAATTCTGGATTTCAGGAGTAGCGGTAGATATCTCCATGGGACTCATGCGCATGATCTTTTCATAAAGATCCTTGCGGCGGATGCTTTCTTCCTTTGCGATGCTCTTTGCTTCCGTATAGTCCTCCTGCAGACCGTAAAGCTTGTCATTGAGCTTTGAGATGCTGTCATTATAGGTAGCGATCTTTCTGTTAAGCTCTGCGATAAGACGATAATGCTTGATTATCTCCAGACGCTGGGAAAGAATTGACTCCTTGTTTTCCAGATCCGATTCCTTGATAGCCTCGTGACCCTTTGAAATGCCGAATTTTATAGCTTTCATATAGGTCTCCGCAACAAGGAAATGACCCTCGCTCATTTCGTCCTCGATATGCTCTGCGAAGAAGAACAGCTCCTGATCTATCGCATCGCTTTCCGCAAGCATAAGCTGTGAAGAAGTCTGCTTGCTGATAACAGCCTTTACGATCTTGAGATCCCTGTCAAATTCAGAAAGCTGAGCATTTGTCAGCACCTCTTCGGAAACGCTTGCGCGTATCTTATTGATATTTACAGAGTCAAGGGCTGTGCATATCTTCATCATATTCTGTCTTGTAACATCCAGCTGCTTTTTCGGATCCTCCCTGATGACCGGCGGTTCGGGCGCAGCCACAGGTTTCTTTTTTCCAAACAGTAACGGCATAATTATTACCTCCATTTATTATTCAAGTTGATAGTTTACCTTTTTAATTTCCTTCTGCGTTATCCTCTGTCTGCTCAGACAAGCTGAAACTGTTCGGATGACACCGGAGCCTCCGGCGTTCCTGCAAGAAGTCTTATGCGAAGCCCGCTTTCAAGAACACAGCCTATCTTCATATTCTGGCACGGAGGGAGCTTCATCGCCACGGTATGATCCTTTTTCTCGCTGCCGCCCAGATGAAGCTCCAGCTTTATCTCTCTTTCGGTTTCAGTACCGTAGAATTCCTTGTCGAGCCACACCGGCTTATCTATTTCAAGATCCCTGGCATCAGCTATTTTCAAGGGCTGTGAGCTTTCGCTGCTTATTTTTCCATTGTCGATAACATATTTAAAAACAGAGATCTCAACAGAAACATCTCCCAGCCTGCGCTGCTTATATGACAGCAGCATATTTTTTATGACCTCGCTGCCGCCCTCTTCGGTGAAATTCATATGGGTGAATCCGCATACCGGACATCTGATCTCACCATCTGCCATGTTTTCATTGCAAAACATACAAATCATAATTCTGATGCTCCTCCTTCGATCGCCTTTATCAGTTTCCTGTACTCAGACTTATAGTCCTCCAGCAGATTGCGTATTCTCTGGATCTCCTCCCTGAAATATCTGCTCTTTTTATCCATCTGCTCCTTTCGCTCGAAAAGCGTCAGACCTGCAAGATCGACATTCGGGAACAGTCTGTCAATGGCATCCTGCATGACCTCGATCTCGTTTTCACAAATGCGGACATTCGCTTCGCTTTCGGGAGAATTAAGCTCGCCTATTATCTGTACAAGCTCATTATGCTTTTCCCGGAGCTTAGCCCGCGCATCCTCTATATCTCTGCGGCGCGCGTCAAGCTCATCCACCTTTTCGGACTGGGCGTTGACCTCCTCTGCAAGCCCGCGTATATCATTACGCAGCTGTGCGCATTTTTCCTCAGTCGCAGCGCGTTCCGCCTTTATCGTTTCAATATTTCGGGTAAGCTCCTCATGCTGCGCCTGCTGCTGTTCAAGCTGCGCTGATACCTCGTCGAATTTATTCTGCAGCTCGCTGATATCGGACATTCCAAGCTGCTCCTGCTTGCTGCTGATCTCCTCGATCATTTTCTTTTTCTGATCGTCAAGCTGATCTATCCTGCTGCCGATTTCGTCAAGAGCCTGCTGATTCCTTTGTATTTCCTCTTCAAGCTCGCTTTTTGTCTTTTCAAAGCCGGCAAGCTCCGCTGTCTGCTTTTCAATGGTCTTTTTCAGCTCTTCAAGCTTTTCATCGGCTGATGCAGCCGTTTCCTTCAGCTCGTTGCTTCTTGCGGCATATTCGTCAAGGGCATCCTCTCTCTTTTTCAGAGTGATCCTTGAAGCCGGTATCTCTATATCCCTGTATCTTTTTATTTCCTCTCTGTGGGATTCTGCCAGATCCTCATTTGCCTTGATCTCCGCCTTCAGGGACAGCAGCTCCTTTTCAAGCTCAGCGACACGGTTTTTTGCGCTTTCTGAATCAGCACCCGACTTTTCTATATCACTCTCAAGCCCGGTTATCCTATCCGTAAGGTCTGTGATCTCTCCGGTAAGCTCGTTACGCTTTTGTTCAAGCTCGTTTATCTGCGCCGCAAGACCATCTGCAATTTTTTGCTTTTCATCAAGCTCTGCCCCTGCTTTTTCAAGCTCTGAGCGAAGCTTTGGTATTGATCCCTCCGTCAGAGAAGCTCTTTTTGCAAGAGCTTCTTCATATTCTCTGCGAAGTCTTTCCTCCTGCGCCTGCTGATCCTCCTCATCCCGGGCAAGCTCCTCTTTCTTTTCCGAAAGCTCCTTACACCGGTCTGCCAGATCGCTGAGCCTGAGCTTTTTATTATCCAGCTCCGCCTCCAGCTTTTCAGCCTCATTATTCTTATCCGAAATATCTCCGTCTATCCTTCCGGAAAGGTCTATCATCTGACGGAGCCTTTCTGTCGCTTCATCAAAGCTTTTTCTTGCATCCGAAAGCCTTTCCTGCTGCTCCAGTATTTCAGAATTTATCTGTTCTATATCGGTCTGCTCAAGACGGGCGGTCTCCTGCTCCATCTCCTCGCATCTCTGCTTCAGCTCCACAGCCTTTTTCTGGCTTTCCTCAAGCTCGCCCAGCTTTTGCTGCAGCTCGCTTTGTCTTTGTGAAAGAGCCTCGATAACATCAGAGCTGTTTTCTATATCACGGCAGACATTTTCAAGATCTCCGCTTATCTTGTCAAATCGTTTTTTTCTGTCCTCGGCAGTTCCAAGGACATCCGCATTGGACTTGTTTATCTGCAGGATAACACGTCCAAGAGCAGACATTGCCGAAAGAGCCTCCCTGATATCTCCAAGCTCCAGGGCATCAGGGGATTTTCCTGTCACTGCGCGCACATCCGCAAGAACATCCATTATTATACCCAGTGTTTCTCCCGCAGAAAGGGCGCTGTTGCCCTCAAGGGAGTGGAGGGTTCTTTTTGTTCTTTGAAAATCCATCAGTTCTCACCTCTTGAATTCAGCGCAACTACGTCAAACATTGCCTTGATGGTGGACAGCTTTATACTTTTTACAGGCTTTTCGCTTCTCCGGGAATTTTCCCAGTCGTAATCAAAAATATGTATGGTAATGGAATCGGTGGCATCAACTGAAAAGCCCACCGCTGCCATCATATACTGGTTATGCACAACATTTCTCAGATTCTGCGCAAGCTCTACTCTGGGATGCGCGCCGAAAGCCAGCTCCTCATTATCGCTGAAATTCACCAGGAACTTATCCAGCTTTCCTGACGGTGTGAAATAGGGAACGTCATTGCCCTTTGCATCCACAGCGTAATATATCTTATTATATTCAAGATCCTGTCTGTATTTGATCGCATAATGCTTTGCAAGAACATTATCGGAACGGTAGGCGTAAATTCCGATAGAGAAATTAGCTGTCCTTCTTATGCTGATAAGCTCATCCGCAAGCAGACATGCTCCGAGAGATATAGCTCTTTCCCTGTCCTCGCTGTTTACGATAATGCCCTCAGTCCTTTCGTCCTTTGAGCTTATCTCAAACATATCATTTATCTGTTTCTTTACAAGATAGAAATTGCCGAAGCCGCCGACTATACCTATCTTGAAATTATTTTCTCTTGTATCGGTATCCGCTGTTACATTTTCAAGCTTTTCCCTGAGCACATCATAAATGATCTCATTATACACATCATTCAGGTGCTTATAGGTAACGATAACGCTTTCCCCCTTGTAGAAAAGCTCAAACAGCTCTTCATCCTCCAGCGCCTCCGGAGTGAATTCAAACTCCTTGAAGGTATCCTCTATGGTTTCGCTGTCGCTCATAAGAGCCTGCTCTACTTCGTCAACAGCCTTCATGAAATCCCCGTCATATTCAAGTGTCTCAAGATCTGAAAATGCCTCGTTTTCAAGTATTGCCCGCTCTGTGACCTTTTCCATATATTTGATGCCGGCGTTTCCGATCTCACGGTCGGTATTTTCTCCTGCGCCGTCACGCTTTTCCACCTTTACCTCCATGGAATCCCCGTTGGACGCTACCTTTGTAAGGGTGATATCGAGAGTACCTCCGCCGTAGTCGATAAGAAGAACTCTTCCGTCGAAGTTTTCCTTTCTCAGCTGCTTGTAATTATATGCAAAAAATGCGCTTGCGCTTGCAGGCTCGCTTACTACGATTGCCTCCTTTACAAAATCGAAGGAATTGCAGATCCTGTGAAGAGCCGCTCTTCCGTCAAAGGTATTGAAGCTCTGTCCCCATACCTCGGGAACACCCACCACAAGTCTGCCGATACAGTCATCGCCGATCTTTGCAAGAGCGCTTTTAAGCACCTTTTCAATATAAAATGTAGCTATGCTTTCGGGGGTATTGACCTCATCGTATGATCTTTTTTTCAGATTTTCCTCGGTCATCTGTTCATTGAGCAGCATTTTGAATGCCTTGAAGATTATGACATTCTTATTACCGGTAAGGTTTTTTGCCGCCTTGCCGAATTTATATTCATCCTTCCTTTTATTATAGGAAACAATGGACGGGATATAGGGGCTTATATTATCAATGCTTATAGCCTCGGGAGCCTGACGGTCACTGCGGTAATGAGATACCAGAGTGTATGTGCTTCCGAAGTCCATGCCTAAATTTACCATTTGAATTTCTCCTTATTACTCAGGGGAACTATCCCCTGCCTTCCTCCTGATGACTGCGCTGTTTCATATCCGGGTCAGTTAAGTATTTTATATTCAGGTTCCTTTTCCTTTTCAAGCTCTTTGAGATGGTTGGTCTCGGCTTTCATTTTTGTTATCAGACCCCTTGCATTGGTCTGGGTCACAGGGGATGAAAGCATATTCTCAGCCTGCTCTATAGTCCTGTCAAGGGTTCTGATGAAAGCGTCGGTTTTTTCAAGATACTGTCTTGTGCTTTCGGCTGAGACATCATCTCCGTTTTCAAGCTGCGAATCCAGCTTCTTTTTATATACCTCTCTTGAAAGCCTTGCAGAGGAACGCTTTTCTGCAAGGTACATTATATCCTTATAGAAATCAAAGCTTATATCCTTTGCCGATACTGCATCTCCTGTCAGGGAGGATATAGAACGGAAATAATCAAAATAATAATCCAGTCCCCTGAGCATGAAGGATATCAGCTCCGTATCAATGGTATCGTTCATTTCATCGCTGATATTATTGTAGGTCATTTCGATTATTCTTTTGCGGAAGCTTGCTGCGCTGAAGCTTACGGTGGAATCTGTGCAGGGCTTGCTGAGAAGTCTTATGGCCTTTTCAAGAGACGGGTCGCATTTGCCCAGACGGGATGCACATATCCTGCGTATTTTCATCAGCTTGTCAAGCTCATCCGCATTATCAGCCCCGCCGATCATAAAGTTCTCCGCTTCGCTGTCACAGCAATCCGAATAAACGCTGTAGGCATATTTATAGGGATCATCCTGCGCAAGAAATTCACCCATAGCGTTGACACAGGCAGCTCTGAGCTTTCTGTTATTTCGCAGAGCCGCTTCTATCTCAGAAAGGGAACGCTTGGGATTTTCCGGCAGCGGGATAAAGCTGTTGTTCCTGTATTCAGCGGAATTATAGAAGGTATATATCACCGCCGCAAGAGCATTTATGCTTTTGATGCTCATTTCCTGGGGGAAGCCGGTATTTATCGCAAGGTTCATGCACATACGCCTGATATTCTCATAGCTCAGGGATTCGTAAAATACAGCCTTATCCCCGAGAAAAGACCTCAGCTCATCATATATATAAAAATTCCTGGTCATTCCGTAAAGGTCATTATAATATTCCTCCAGCTCAGGAAAAAGCCTGCTGTCGGAAAAGACATTGCCGTTTATGGAGGTTTCTGTAGAGGGCTTGAAAAACGGAAGGCTTTCTCCGGAGTATTTTGAAGCCGTTATCACAAAAATATGTCTGTTATTATCCTGATAATTCCTGGAATTGATCTTTGCAAGCTCCTCGCATATTCCCGGATATCCTGCAAGCATATTGAAAATGCCGATGGGGATTATCACCGCCACCCTGCTTTTTCTTTTTGTCAGGCTTATGAGATTTCCGAATACCTCAGAAAGCTCCTGCTCCGGCACATATATGCTTTTTCTTCCGCTGCGGAGTCTTTCGCTGTTATCGGGAGAAAATGCAGACTGTTTTTTCATTCCGAAGAAGGAGGGCTTTTGTCTGGCGCTGTTTTTGTCATCATAAGCCCTTGCGCTTATATTATCGGGGCAGGTAAAGGTAAAGCCCGAATGATCCGCTCCCGAGAATACATATATATATTCATATTTCATAGACACCAGTCTGTGGTAAAGAAAGAAATTGAGCCTTGCCCTGACATAGCTGTCGGTAAAGAAGGAATCATCGCTGTTTACAAACAACAGATGGAACAATCCCTTTGAAGCATCAAACAACTGCATTTTATCACCCCGCTTTATTTATAGATTAATATTGCAGCCGGCTTGCTTTTCCGGCTGATGCTCCCCGTTCATATCAGAAGCGACGCTACGACATTGAAATTGGACAGCCGCGCGCCCTGCGCCGTACTCAGTCCGCTGTTTATCAGCTTGACCGCATTTGACGGTATCTGATTAAGCACAGCCGGGGGTATCATTATGCCATTTTTATCATTCTTTTTCGTGCTTTCCTCCGGAACTATCTTTGTCAGCGCAAAATATACCGTAGCCGCAAAGCCGTATACATCGGTGGCTTCATTCAGCCGCATATGCTTATTGTACTGTTCCGGAGCGCTGAAGCCCCTCAGCAGCGACGGTTCTATCAGTCCTCCCGCATGACGCAGGCTTTCTATAGAAAAGGACGTGAGCGAAATATCATTATCCTTTGAGATGATGATATTCCCCGGAGATACAGCGTAATGTCCGATATGTCCCGTATTGTGTATCTTATAAAGATCCAGAGCCAGGGGTCGGAGCCAGCGGCAGACCTCCTGCCAGCTCATGCCGAAATTAGTCCGGCTTTTATTTCCTGCGCTGCTGCTCAGGTATTCTCTCAGAGTATGCCCCTCCGCATAATTCTCAACGGCATATACCGTATTGTTTTCGGAAAACACGGTGCGAATCCTTACAGAATTTATCTGATTGCCCAGTACGGAAAGGGTATTATAATAATTCAGAAAATTCTCCCGCAGGTTTGTATATTTTCTTTCCATCCCCTTGAGGGGAGTCAGCGTCTGATAGCCGATAGCCCTGGTGCAGAGTATCTGGGGCAGAAATTCATATATAACGATCTTTTTGCTTTTCTCT
>ONNU01000102.1 GCA_900319255.1 uncultured Eubacteriales bacterium | reverse complement strand
CATTTTTCTTTACCCGGATATGTCCGGTTTCCCTACATATATATTTTACTCCATTTTGCCTTAAATTACAAATGATATAATGCTAAAATAATAGCTGAATATCTGCCCTTTTATATGCAACTTTTTCACTGACTTCTGAATCCGTGAAGCTGACATCTACGCTGCGGGCGGAAAAAGGGAATCCGCTGTTCTGCTTTATTGCCCTGAGCCATACTTCATTAGTATTTCTGCTTTGGGAATCTCCTTTTCCTATCCCCTGCGATAAGCCAGACTTTGATCGTTAAGATCCGGTTACATTGGTTTTTTTCACTGTCCCATGGGGTTATCGGCGCAGAAAAAATCTACAAGCTTATCTGTTCCGATCTTATTGATAAAACAGGTGCCGATCTCACTCAGGAAAATAAAGCTCAGACCTTTGCCGCTGCTCTTTTTATCTCCCCTGGTGGCATCAACTATCTGTGAAAGTGTAAACTTCGTTTCTGTGGGCATATCGTATTTTTTCAGCAGGGATAGTATTCGCTCGCTTGTGCCCGGCTCTGTGATGCCCTTTTCCTCCGTTATCCTTGTGAGCATCAGCGCTCCCAGAGCTACAGCTTCGCCGTGTGAGATGCCTGAATAGCCGTGAAGCTTCTCCAGTGCGTGTCCGAAGGTGTGACCAAAATTGAGTATAGCCCTCTCCCCTGTGTCACGCTCGTCATGCTCCACTACATCTCGCTTTATCGAAACTGATTCGCTGATGATGTCGTCCAGGATATCCTCAGCATTTTCTGTTTCAAGCCGTCCGAATAGTCCCGGGCTTTTTATACAGCCGTATTTTATGACCTCACCCATTCCGTCATTGAAATACCTGCGGGGAAGGGTGGAAAGCGTATCCGGATCAATAAGCACGACAACAGGCTGCCAGAATGCGCCTACAAGATTCTTTCCTCCCGGAAGATCAACGCCTGTCTTTCCCCCCACCGATGAATCCACCTGTGACAGAAGCGTTGTGGGTATCTGCACAAAATCTATGCCGCGCAGATAGCTTGCCGCAGCAAAGCCTGCCATATCCCCGGTCACACCGCCGCCCAGCGCAACGATGATATCTGTCCTTGTGATATTATGCTCATAGAAATGATCGTACATTTTTTCAATGGTCGAAAGGCGCTTTCTTTCCTCACCGGCTTCAAATACAAAAACAGAGGTTTCAAAGCCCTCGCTTTTCAGTGAGGCTTCCACAGCTTCAGAATAAAGGGGCGCAACATTGCTGTCGCTTACGATAACGGCGCGCACTGCCTTTGATACAGCCCTCACATAGCTTCCCGCGCTCTTTATTATACCATGCTCAATATAAATATTATACGGACGTCCTGTTTTCACTTCGATAGTTTTCATTCGCCAAGCTCCTCCTTTATCATGCGGCTTTTTGCAAGCAAAGCTTCAAGCTCGCTGCGGTCGCCCTTTTCAACTGCGTTCTTTATGTTAGTTATGTTTTCGACAAGTATATCCAGCTCCTGCACAAGCGGCGCTTTATTCTCGATAAACAGCTCCGTCCATAGCTTTTCATTGATATGCGCAACTCTCGAAACATCCCGGTAGCTGCCCGCAGAAAAGCCCTTGTGATTTTTACAGACCGGGCTCATCACATAAGCGCAGGCAAGAACATGAGGAAGCTGGGATGTAAAAGCGATCATCCTGTCATGCTCCTCCGGGGTCGAGAAAACGATCCTGCCGAAGCCTATTTTTTCCGCAAGCTTAACGATCCTGTCAACAGCCTCATCGCTTGCAGCTCCCGGAATAATTATACAGCTTGCTCCATTAAAAAGATCAGCCTCTGATGCATCGAAGCCGTTTTTCTCCTTGCCTGCCATAGGATGCACGCCCACAAATTCAAAGCCGTTCTCCTTTGCAAGCGAAGAAAGCTCCGGACAGATCTCCGATTTGATGCCGGCGGAATCTATCACGATACAGCCCTTTGGAATACGCTCTGCATTTCTCCTGACAAAATCCACAGAAGCCTGCGGAAACATTCCGAGAATGATTATATCAGCCTTCTCAACAGCTCCGTCACCGCCGATCTCATCTATCGCACCCTGTTCAAGAGCAGCTTCAAGAGGCGCAGGGCTGCGGTTGATACCGATAATATAATGATCTGTATATTTTCTTATAGCCTTTGCAAAGGAACCGCCGATGATCCCAAGACCTGAAATTACTATATTCATGTGATCTTACTCCTTCCGGCCATGGCAGTGAAATATCACGCTGCAAACCGATTGTTTTCCGAATATAATTATAGCACATATTCGGAGCAGATAAAACTGTTTTGAAAAAAATTGATGTGACAAGACAGACTGTAACAGTTTCGCTCAGGCTTTCTCTGAGGCTGGCGAATAAATAAGGATTTGTTAAGTTGATAACATCGCCCACATTACCGCGCCCCATCGTCACCCCTACAGAGCCAGCCCCTTTCACCCCCTGACCCACGCCAACTACTCTCCCCCATCCCAAATCACAATCACCCACAGCATCAAACTTTTTGTGACCGATTATCAGTATGATGTGAAAATTCAATACCCATTGCTTCTCCGCTAAAGTTCGCTCTGAAAATATTTTAAAATAGAAATAAACAAGGTGCAAAAAGTAAAATTGAAATTCTATATTTCAATTTGTTAAAAAGGTCAATTATTTCATAAATATACAATAAAATGTATAATTATCATTTACTTTAGGCTATATATATGATATAATTTAGTTGTCTCAGGGTCAAGGTTCTCCATTTTTGTGTTGATATTCCGTGTGTGTTTGTGTTTTCATTCTCTCCTTGACTCTGAGACATGTCTTTGACTCAAGAGGTGTAATTTCTTTACATTTTGCTTTTGTAGAAATATGATTTATACTACAAGAGTAAGATTTTCACAAATTTTTACACTAAAAAAGCCCTGACCCTGCCCGCGAAAAGCCAGAGCGCCTGACACAGAACAAAAAAACAATGACCGCAGATGAGCAAGCGGAGCTTTATCGCAGGATGAGCCTGCGGTTTTTATTTTTTGCCTGAGGGTGTAATAAAGCCTGCGGGAGCGCTGATTTATAAAGGGCGCAGAAAAAATCCGGAAATTTTCCTGTGGTCAGAAAAAAGTGCTTGCATTTTCATGTATTGTATGTTATAATAATCAGGTGCTCAAGGGATCAGTTGATCCTGTAATATAGTATGGAGAGTTGTCCGAGATGGCCGAAGGAGCACGATTGGAAATCGTGTAAACGCTAACCCCGTTTCGAGGGTTCGAATCCCTCACT
>ONNU01000103.1 GCA_900319255.1 uncultured Eubacteriales bacterium | reverse complement strand
ACGAGCATCACGAGGGTTTTCTATATCTTTCCTTTTCTATTTTCTATTTATTTCTGAAATTCCTCGTAATGTTCGTAATTGAATGGTGATAAACCCAGCGTTCATCAGGATTTCATCGCTCCCGAGGAAAGCCGTTTTCCCTCGTAATTCCTCGTGATTCCTCGTATACGTGATAAGAATTTACCACCCCGAACAAGAAGTTTACAGGAATCCGGAAGCTTTTGGCAAAACCCAGAAGAAAAGAGTAAAGAATAAAGAATAAATAATAATATACTCCTCACGTCACGGTGGAACGGTGATGGAGGGGTTATATCAGGAAACGTTATTTTTTGCACGTTCTCAAATCCTGATTCCCGATTCAAGGCAATTCCACTTTCCAAATTCCAAATTCAATTCCACTTTCCAAATTCCAAATTCTGACTAACTAATCACTAATCACTATAAACTAACTTTTTTATCTTATACTATTTAAAAATCGTAAAAAATATGCTACAATAGAATAAGTATGGGTAATTTCGGTGCTGCCGGGATTGCCATTCGGAATAATCTGCAAATGAGGTCTTGTTATGAACAGAGAATATGATGTTCTTATAGTAGGTACCGGCGCTGCTGGCCTTTATGGCGCACTGCAGTTTCCGGAGAATGTCAGCGTGCTGCTTATCTCAAAAAGAGAACTGCCGCTTTCTAACAGCTCTCTCGCACAGGGCGGTGTTGCTGCTGTGCTGGATACAATAAATGACGATTATCAGCTGCACATTCAGGATACCCTGACAGCAGGTAAAAATAAAAATAATCTTGCAGCTGTAGAGGTGCTTGTCATAGAGGGACCCTCTGATGTGCTGAAAATAAAAGAGCTTGGGGTTGATTTTGACCTTGACGCCAGCGGTGAAATGCAGAAGACCCTTGAAGCAGGCCACTCCCGCCACAGGATCGTGCATCATAAGGATTCTACGGGTAAGGCTATTACCGATACACTTATCGAGGCTGTGAGCCGCAGAGCAAATGTTGATATTTACGAAAACACCCTGCTTTACAGCCTGGAAAAAACAGAGGACGGCTTTCTTGCGGGTCTGCTGACTGAGGACGGAAAAAGCTGCATCACCGCCGCTCATTACTGCATAATGGCATCCGGCGGTATCGGCAGAGTATATCAGTATACTACTAATTCCGCGATCGCTACCGGCGACGGAATCACCTTCGCTCATATGCTGGGCGCAAGAATACGCCACCTGAGCTGGATACAGTTCCATCCCACAGCCTTCGCTGCTGAAAATGACAGGGAACGCTTCCTTATCAGCGAGGCTGTACGAGGCGAGGGCGCTTATCTTCTGAATTGTAAGGGCGAACGCTTTGCTCATAAGTATGACGAAAGAGGAGAGCTTGCTCCGAGAGATGTTGTCTCCAATGCGATCATGCTGGAATCTATCGCTACCAACAGCGAAAAATTTTATCTTGATATTACTCATAAGGAACCGGATTTCGTTGCAGAGCGTTTTCCCATGATATATCATAAGTGCCTGGAGGAGGGTATTGATATCACTAAGGACTGGATACCAGTTTTCCCCTGCCAGCATTATCTTATGGGCGGTATCGACGTCGATCTCTCTGCAAGGACTACCGTTGACAGACTTTATGCTGCCGGTGAATGCAGCCATACCGGAGTTCACGGCGCTAACCGTCTTGCAAGCAATTCTCTGCTCGAGGCTCTGGTATTCTCAAGACGCGCGGCTAACGATATCCTGGAGCGTATGAAAACCGAAGAAAATAAACCCTTAGGCGAACATCCCGTGTCTGCTGACCTTTCCGGAAAGCAGCTCCCTCACGGCTACCGTACAGAAATAAGAAGGCTTATGCAGGACTGCCACTTTGTTATCAAAAAGCCCGAAGCTGTACCCGGTAATCTTGAAAAGGCAAGGGAGATACTGAAGGATCTCACAGAGGGCGGATATGAGATAAACCGTGACTTTATTGAAGCAAGAAGCCTTGCAGCCGTTGCTGTTATCGTACTTGAGGAGGTAATGAACGAAAATGACGCTGAATAAATTCTATGTTGAACAGATAATCAAGACCGCTCTGATGGAGGATATCAATTACTGTGATGTTACCACAGATTATCTTATCCCGGAGGATGCAATGGGAAACGGCAGACTGATGTCAAAGGCAGATGGAATAGTCTGCGGGGTTGAGGTCGCTGCAAAAGTTTTCGCTATGCTGGACGACAGCGTTCAGATCGAGTTTCTGAAAAAGGACGGCGATGAGGTAAAATACGGTGACGATATAATGAAGCTTTCCGGCAGGACAGCTGTACTGTTAAAGGGCGAACGGACTGCGCTGAACCTCATTCAGCATATGAGCGGCATCGCAACCGCATCGCATAAATACGCTCAGATCGTAAGCGGTACAAATGCAAGCATAGCCGATACAAGAAAAACTCTTCCCGGACTGCGCCCGCTGCAGAAATACGCTGTAATGTGCGGCGGAGCAAAGAATCACCGCTATAATCTTTCCGATGCCGCTATGCTCAAGGATAACCATATAGACGCAGCCGGCGGTATCACCCCCGCAATAACAAAGCTCCGCTCAAAGGTGGGACATATGACAAAGATCGAGGTTGAAACAAGGAATCTTGACGAGCTGCAGGAGGCGCTTGCCGCAGGGGCAGATATCATAATGCTTGACAATATGAGCCCGGAGATAATGAAGCAGGCTGTGGAGATAACAGCAGGAAGAGCTGTACTTGAGGCATCTGGGGGCATTACAGATGAAACATTGCGCGCAGTCGCTGAGAGCGGAGTGGATATTATTTCCATAGGCGCGCTGACACATTCGGTAAAGGCGTTTGATATTTCGATGTACATAAAATGATTCTGCAGTGCAAATTGCCGCTGCGGACAAAAGGGGAGAGCTTCAAGAGGTGCGCAAGCCATACTCTTATGGTTCTCCCCCTTCTTTATCTCACCGGGTTTTCTCAACGTGAGCAAACATACCATATTTTCAGCTCCTGCCCAATGCAGGGATAATAATGAAGTATGGCTCAGGGCATTAAAGTGGAACAGCGGATTCGTGATTTTTTCTTTATACCCTGGCTTCTGATGTTTGCTGACTTCTTCCAGAGCAGCGGCAAAGCCGCTGCGGACAAAAGAGGAGAACCACAAGAGGTGGGCTGCGCCCCTCTATTTGTTTGAAATCAGAGTATACTAAGCTGATTGGGAATGTTCAGCATTTCAACAACATACGTTAAGACAAGTGTGACTCCGGCGGCACGCCGGTCTCCCCTTTT
>ONNU01000156.1 GCA_900319255.1 uncultured Eubacteriales bacterium | reverse complement strand
GCAGGTCTAATAAAGCTTTACTTTCGTTCTCGCGTATTATACTTGGATGGGATGGGGAAACAAAAAATCCCCAAAGCCAACTCCATATCAAACTCCCGGGATTATTATACACGAGAAATTTGTTTGATGCGGGGCTGTTATGAGGGCGGGAAGGTGTGTTTGCGCTAAGGTGATTATAATGACGTATGACGGCACTGCTGTACTATAAATTGATGCTTTATGCAGAATTGTGAGAAAAATACAGGAATTTTGCATGAATATTATATAAATTTCTTGACAACATGAGGGGGTACGTTGTACAATATAAAATAGACGAAAAAGTGTCTTTTGTAGGGCTGTTGCCTTATGATGAATTTTCAACTCGGGTTTTTGCCGTTGAATTTTATATTATATTTTTTCTTTTATTGCTGACAGACAGAGTGCGCCCTGTCAGGCGTATGGTCTGTTCGTATATGATATTTTACGGAAGTGTGATGAGAACGCTCACTGCCGATGATTTGCCCCGGCTCTCTCCGGGTCGGATCAGGCTCTTTTTCTCCGTAGCCCGGGCTGTGTTTTACTGTGCCTGATGCCGGAGTCCGGGTGTTTCATCCTTCGGGCATTCTTTGACTGCGGAAGTCTTCCCGCTTG
The DNA here is from genome assembly GCA_900319255.1 of uncultured Eubacteriales bacterium. GTDB lineage: Bacteria > Bacillota > Clostridia > Oscillospirales > Acutalibacteraceae > UBA1213. The sequence continues at coordinate 3,401 of ONNU01000156.1, read as the reverse complement.
ATCTGACCGCTTTGATGTGCGGCTTGCTTTTGTGCTGCGCATGACGGTTCTTTTCTTTGCGCCCGACTGCGGATATGCAGGCGCTGTCTTTCGGCGGAGCAGGCTTTCTGCGGTTGTACTCCGTTTGTTTATTTCGGTCAGGCTGCTTTTTACGGGGCAGCTCTGCTTTCGGGAAAAGCGCGGCTTTATAGCGTCATAAAATTACAAAATATAATATTATGCTCTGTCTGCATTCTTTTTCTTCTTATCTCATCCTTGACTTGCGGCAGGGTGGAAGACGGCACCTTTGAGATGATAATTAACGATGAAAATATCGTCATGAAAACTATCAATTACTAACAGGAGGTGTCAGATTATGGATCCGGTACTGGCAATAATACTGATTATTGCCATTTCCGTTGTTGTCGGGATCATTGCCTTTATTGGCGGTGTTCAGTACAGGAAGAAAATAGGCGAGGATAAAATAGGTTCCGCTGAACAGGAGGCTGCAAGGATAGTCGAGGAGGCTCAGAGATCTGCTGAGGCTACCCAGAAGGAAGCAGTTATCGCCGGCAAGGATGAAGCCCACAGACTTCTTTCCAATGCCGAAAAGGAAATATCCGACAGACGCAGGGAAATGCAGCGTCAGGAAAGACGCATACAGCAAAAGGAAGAGACTGTTGAAAAGAAGCTTGACAGTCTTGAGAAAAAGGAAGAAGCCATTGCTCAGAAAAACAAAGCAGTGGATAACAGACTTGCAGAGGCTGAGAAGATCAAGCAGAGTGAATTTGAAATGCTTGAGAAAATTTCCGGTCTTACTGCAGAACAGGCAAAAGCATATATCATCAGTAACCTTGAAAATGAGCTTACTCACGAAAAAGCCGTCAAGATCATGGAATTTGAGCAGAAGACCCGCGATGAAAGCGAAAGGGCTGCAAGAGAGATCATATCCCTTGCTATCCAGAGAGTCGCTGCTGACCATGTGAGCGAATCTACAGTATCAGTAGTTCCCCTTCCCAGTGATGAAATGAAGGGACGCATAATCGGACGTGAGGGCAGAAATATCAGAGCTATCGAAACGATAACCGGCGTCGATCTTATCATCGACGATACGCCGGAGGCTATCACCCTTTCATGCTTCGAGCCGGTAAAGCGTGAGATCGCAAGGGTAATGCTTGAAAAGCTTATCTCTGACGGTCGTATCCATCCCGCAAGGATCGAGGAAATGTATGAAAAAGCCCGCCGTGAGGTTGAGGCTATGATAAGATCCGAGGGCGAAAGAGCTATTATCGAGGCAGGCGTAAACGGTATCCATCCCGAGCTTGTCAAGCTTCTCGGAAGGCTACATTTCCGTACAAGCTATGGTCAGAATGTTCTGGATCATTCGCTTGAGGTGGCTTATCTTTGCGGCATCATGGCTTCTGAGCTTGGTCTCGAGCCGACTATGGCGCGCAGAGCCGGTCTTCTTCACGATATCGGCAAGGCTCTCGATCATGAGATCGAAGGCTCGCATATCGAGATCGGCGTTGACGTTGCCCGCAAATATAAGGAAAGCGAGATCGTTGTCCACGCTATACACGCTCATCACGGCGATGTTGAGGCAAAGACGATCATCGCCTGTCTTGTACAGGCAGCCGATGCTATATCAGCGGCTCGTCCCGGCGCAAGAAGAGAAAATATCGAAAATTACATCAAGCGTCTTGAAAAGCTGGAGGAGGTCGCATCTTCCTTCGACGGAGTTGAGAGAAGCTTTGCTATACAGGCAGGCCGTGAGGTCCGCATTATCGTCAAGCCTGATCTTGTCAAGGATGACGAAATGGTACTTCTGGCAAGAGATATCTGCAAAAAGATCGAAGAAGAGGTCGAGTACCCCGGTCAGATCAAGGTAAATATCATCCGTGAAAGCAGAGCGGTGGATTACGCTAAATGATAAACAGCAGGACTGTCGCTGAGCGATGGTCCTGCTTTTTTGGCGGAGGTGAAAAGCGATGAAACGTCAGCATACCGGAAAAATATTGCTTATTCTTTCTTTAATAATAATGACCCTGATGCTGTGCGGCTGCCGTGACACGGTAAAGACGGAGGACGAGGCTCTGCGCTATGCCAGGAAAAATTACGGCGACTGCACCCTTGTGAAAACCGAAAAGCCCGAAGAAAGCAGGGCTGTCTATACCATGAAGGACGGACAGTACGGCTTCACCTACGAGGTCACAAGCACAGTAAGTGAGATCACGATAGACGGTTCCGGCTTCGGCAAAGCGGAGGGAACGCATGATTCATATATACCCAGCTTTCGTGATTTCATAATGCAGGATGCGGCAGAGGATTTTGATTATATAAAGAATCGCTTTTCATGCACCTTGGAGCTTTCCGATACTGCGACAAAAAGCATTATGCGCATAAAGATCGACAGCAGGGATACGGATAATGCAGAGGAGATCACAAGAAGGGCGGCTTCAATATTCAACCGCTATAATAAAAGGGGTGTGCTTTCCATTTACAGCGTTACAGCCTGTGATATGAAAGAAAAAATGCTGGGGAAATGCGGTATCAGATCCGGGAAATGGATGTCTGCCGAAGAGGTCAGGCTGGAAAATATTAAAGAATATGCAAGGGTACTTGACAAGCGCAGTGTATTTGTCCGCAAAGAGATATCAACACTGGGCTTTACGGAGGTATCCCCGGAGGATGTACAGAAATATTTTTACAGCAGCGATGACAATTGCCCACAGTCCCCTGACGACCCTGTAACGCTGTATTATTTCAGCGTAGACGGCAGGGAATATTACATAGCTGACTTTATCTACACACAGACCGGCAGCTATTATACCAACTATTATAATCTGAATCTGGAATGAGGAGGAATGAGGAATTGTGCTCCGAAAGCCTCCCCTGGTAAGGGGAGGGGGACCGCACGCGCAGCGTGTGGTGGGGGGGGGAAGCGCCGGCGGTGCCGGCTCAGAGAATAGTGAATAGTATGACAGGAGGAGTAAAGAAGAAATCTGCTAAACTGATGACATTGCCCTTTCAGTGTAAAGCAAGCTTCTGTATAATTCCACTTTCCTGACTCCTAATTCCTAATTCAAAACAATTCCACTTTTCACTTTCCAAATTCCAAATTCTAATTATTACACTTTACCTGACCACTAACCACTAATCACTAAATAACAAAAATATCCATTTATTTTACAGAATGGATGTGATATAATAAAGGGTATGGCTGGAAACACAATTTTATTATTTATCTTTTACATTATTACTACTTATACAGCAAACTCCGCAGCTGTGGTATTTACTTCTGTACCGGATTTTCTGTTTTGAAACAACTCTCTTTTTAAATGAACAAAGCCTGAAAAGCTTTATATTTTCCAGCCGGAATAAAGCAAAGGAGAATAAAAGAAATGAAACACAATGTACGATCG
>ONNU01000053.1 GCA_900319255.1 uncultured Eubacteriales bacterium | reverse complement strand
CTATTTTATCCACCTCAAAAGAGCCTTTTGTAAGCGTTCCGGTTTTATCAAATACTACGATACCTGCTTTTGACAGCATTTCAAGGAAATTTGAGCCTTTTATCAGAATACCCTGCTTACTGGCGCCTCCGATGCCGGCAAAAAAGCTCAGCGGGATGCTTATAACAAGCGCGCAGGGACAGCTTATTACAAGAAATGTCAGCGCTCTGTATATCCATATGCTCCAGTTGGGAGCCATGGAAAGAAACAGCATCCTGATAAGCGGCGGTACAACAGCAAGGGCAGCTGCGCTCAGAACGACTACCGGAGTGTATACTCTTGCAAATTTTGTTATGAAGTTTTCGGAACGGGATTTTCTTGAGCTGGCATTTTCAACAAGCTCGAGTATCTTAGATACTGTAGATTCCTCAAATTCCTTTGTTGTGCGGATCTTCAGCAGACCGTTTTTATTTATACATCCGCTGAGCACCTGATCTCCCTCGCATACCTCTCTGGGAATGCTTTCTCCGGTAAGCGCTGAGGTGTCGATAACGGAGCTTCCTTCTGTGATAATGCCGTCGATGGGGATCTTTTCTCCGGGGCGCACCGTAATGATCGTGCCTGTTTCTACTTCGTCAGGATCGACCTTCACAAGCTCTCCGTCCTGTTCAATATTTGCATAATCTGGTCTGATATCCATTAATTCGCTGATATTGCGGCGGCTCTTGCCTACCGCATAGCTCTGGAACCATTCACCCACCTGATAGAACAGCATTACTGCAATGGCTTCAAGATAATCTCCGTCTGTTGCAACAGCTATAATCAGCGCTCCGATAGTTGCAATGCACATAAGAAAGCATTCATCAAAGGGTTGGAGATTGATAACGCCCTTTACCGCCTTGATGATAATATCATAGCCTATTATCAGATAAGGTATCAGAAAAAGCAGGAGCCTGAGCAGACCCTCTATCGGAAGAAACAGGAGAATAATTATCAATGCGGAGGTAACAATTATCCGTATCAGGTTTTTCTTTTGCTTTTTTGTCATATTACCACCTCAATTAAACGATTGTTTAATCGTTTGTTCAAATAATATCCAGCACAAGGCTGGATATTTGCGTAAAGAATTTCTGCTTTACAAGGATATTTTTGTTATAAATGATTATTTTGCTTGTGCGAAAAATCACTTCACAGCCGTTCGGACTGCATCAGAAGAAGATCTCGCAGTCCTGCTCGACCTTTCTGCATACTTTCAGAACCTCGCGCATAACTGCATCAACATCTGCGCCCTCTTCAAATTCGACCTTCATCTTGAGGGTCATGAAGTTAACGACTGCATCCTTGACTCCGCTGACCTTTTTTGCAGCGGTTTCCATCTTTGCGGCACAGTTTGCGCAGTCAACCTCTATTTTATATGTCTTTTTCATATATAACACCTCTTTCATAAGATTAAAAGATTGTTTAATCGTTAATCATAATATACCACTATATTGCCCCGATGTCAAGATGTAATGCGAAATATTATTATTTTTTCTGAATTTATAACATAAGCCGGGATTATCCCTGACGGCGCAGCGTATAAGTGTAAAATTATAGTTGGCAACAGCGCAGACCGACAAAAAAAGATGCCATAGAAAATCTTACTATCGCAGCAAAAAGGGCTTGCATAGTCATAACATACAACGTGTTTTTGACACCTGCGGCGCGCCGGCGTGTATTATTTTTTTATACTATTGATTTTTCAGTTTTTGTGCTTTAAAATAGTTATTGAAGAGTACAAACAATTCGGGAGATGAAGCTGATGCAAACAAAAAGAATTGAACTGCCCCACACTCACAGCACCAAGGGAAATATGATCGTCGAGGAGATCCCCTCTCTTGATACGATCAATGCTGTTGCTCAGGCAATGGGTCAGCTTGGAAATCCCAGCAGGCTTCGTATTTTCTGGCTATTATGCCATTGCGAGGAATGCGTGATAAATATTGCTGCGGCTACTGAAATGTCAAGCCCGGCTGTTTCTCATCATCTGAAGCTTCTCAAGGATGCAGGGCTGATCGTTGCGAACAGGAACGGCAAGGAAATGTATTATCGCGCGGCTGATACCGATATGGTGCTGAAGCTTCATCATACTATCGAGGAGATCGCCCGCATTTCCTGCCCGGAAACCTATATCAGTCCGGATGAATAAGCGATCATATCCTCACGCTTTTAAAAATATTTAAAGCCGATGAATGTTTGGGATCATCGGCTTTTTTGCATTATATTGGGTTTTCGTTACAGGCAGCATTCTATCTTATGCTGTCTAAAAATTTCGTAAAATACTCCGGCAGCTCGCTGGACAGGGTGAGGGTCTCCCCCGTTCCCGGATGGACAAAGGAAATATAATAGGCGTGCAGGCATTGTCCCCCCAGTGAGGTTATCACCTTTTTGGGACCGTAAACCGGATCTCCGGCAACCGGATGCCCGATATGTGACATATGTACCCTTATCTGATGAGTTCTGCCTGTTTCAAGCGTAAGCTCTACAAAGGTAAAGCCGTTCAGTCTTTCAAGCACCTTATAATGTGTGACCGCATTCCGGGAGTTTTTTTCGGTAACGGTCATTTTCTTTCGGTCAACAGGGTGTCTGCCGATAGGGGCATTTATCGTGCCTTCGTCGTTTTTCAGATTGCCGTAAACTACAGCCTTATATTTTCTCGTGAAGCTGTGTTCCTTGATCTGTTCGGCGAGCAGACGGTGGGAAAAATCATTTTTTGCAACTATCAGAAGCCCGCTGGTATCCTTGTCGATCCGGTGGACGATTCCGGGTCTGAGTACCCCATTGATGCCGGAAAGACTGTCACCGCAGTGATACAGCAAAGCATTTACAAGTGTTCCTGTCTGATTTCCCGGCGCAGGATGGACTACCATGTTCTTCGGCTTATCCACAACAAGAAGATCATCATCCTCGTAAACTATGCTCAGCGGGATATTCTCCGGGGTTGCTGCTGACGGCTCCGGGTCAGGAATATTCAAAGCTATTCTGTCATTCTCACGAAGCTTGTAATTCTTTGAAACGGGCTTTTCATTTACCGTTGCATTGCCGGATTCGATAAGCTTCTGAATAGCTGAACGTGTAAGCTCTTCGCAGCTTTCTGCAAGAAATGTGTCCAGTCTGGTGCCGATATCTGACGAGGATGCTACGAATTCAGTCTTTTCCATCAGTATTCTCCTCATCGGCATTTACAGCCGGCGCAGGCTCGTTTTCTGTTTCGGCATCGGGAAGATGCCTGCCTTTTTTGCTGTCCTTTCCTGTTGTAAATAAGATGCATAAGATAAACAGTGCCGCTCCGATGGTAATACAATAATCGGCAAAATTACAGATAGGCGGGAAAAATGACAGTGACAGATAATCTATAACAAAGCCTCTGAATATCCTGTCGATGAGGTTTCCGATACCGCCGCCTATTATCAGTATCACGGCTGTGGTAAACAATTTTCCTGTGAATTTCTTTGAGATCAGAAGATAAAGAAAAACTGCGATAAGGGCAATAGTGATGATCGAAAATACAAGGGTAGCGTTCTGGAAAATGCCGAATGCAGCGCCGCGGTTTTCGGAATATACCAGCGAAAACAGATTGTCGATCACAACAACATTTCCCGAGGGATGAAGGTTTTCATATATAAAGTATTTGATTATCTGATCTATTGCAACGATCAGGGCAGACAGTCCGACTACGATTGCGATTGTCATGATCTTGCTCCTTTCTGACAAAAAGACGGTGCATTCTCGGACGCACCGTCTTTATTATTTGATATTATTCAGCTAAAAGATCTGCCATTGATGCAATAACACCTGCGCAGCGCTTGCAAAGTGTGGGATGAGCAGAATCTGAACCAACTGTACTGCTGTAGATCCAGCATCTTTCACACTTCTCGCCCTCAGCATGAACAACGCTTACCTTTAACTCATCTGTTTCCTCGTTTACGATCTCTACATCGGAAACGATGAATGCAGCAGCAAGCTCTGCCTGAACAGATGTAAGGAAATCATACTGCTCGCCTGAGCAAGTCAATGTGACCTTTGCTTCAAGTGAAGAACGAAGGGTCTTATTCTTGACTTCGACTTCAATAGCCTTCTTGACGATATCTCTTGTTTCGTGGATACGATCCCACATGGTAACAAAGCTTTCGTCAAGCTTAACGCCTGTCTTTGCGGGCATATCGTTGAAGAGGACATTTTCTGCATTTGCAGAGCTGTCGTGAGGCATATACTGCCAGATCTCATCAGAAGTATATACAAGGATCGGAGAAACCAGTCTTGCCATTGCGTCAAGGATCTTATAGATCGTTGTCTGAGCAGCGCGGCGAAGCTCACCGTCGGGCTTTTCAGTATAAAGTCTGTCCTTGAGAACGTCAAAGTAGAAGTTTGACATATCAACAACGCAGAAATTATGAAGTGCCTGATAAACAATATGGAAATCAAAGCTGTCATATGCTTTTCTTACCTTATCGTTAAGCTCATCAAGCTTCATCAGCGCCCATTTGTCGATAGGCAGAAGCTTATCCTCTGTTACCATATCCTTGTCAGGATCAAAGTCGCTGAGGTTGCCGAGTATATATCTTGCTGTATTTCTGATCTTTCTGTAAGCTTCGCTGAGCTGTGCAAGGATCTCCTTGGAAATTCTTACATCTGCATGATAATCTGTTGAAGACACCCACAATCTGAGGATATCTGCGCCGTATTTATCAATGATCTCTGCCGGTGACATACCGTTGCCGGCGGATTTTGACATCTTCTTTTTCTCCATGTCAACGACCCAGCCATGAGTTACGACTGCCTTATAAGGAGCCTGACCTCTTGCTGCAACTGATGTCAGAAGTGATGACTGGAACCAGCCTCTGTACTGGTCTGCGCCTTCAAGATACAGATCAGCCGGCCATTTAAGGTAAGGACGTGATTCACATACTGAAATATGTGAAACGCCGGAATCAAACCATACGTCCATGATATCTTTCTCTTTATCAAATTCCCTGCATCCGCACTTTGAACAGGTAAGTCCCTCGGGCGCAAGCTCTGCAGGTGTCTTTTCATACCATACATCTGAACCATGCTCGCCGAAAAGCTTTGCTACATGAAGCATTACTTTCTTATCCATTACAGGCTCGCCGCAGTCCTTGCAGAAGAATATCGGGATCGGTACACCCCATTTTCTCTGACGTGAGATACACCAGTCCTTACGCTCACGAACCATTGATGTGATCCTGTCCTCGCCCCATGCGGGTATCCACTGGATCTTCTTGATCTCGTCGATAGCTGCATCCTTGATATCGTCAACTGAGCAGAACCACTGCTTTGTTGCTCTGAAAAGTACCGGGCTTTTACATCTCCAGCAATGCGGATACTGGTGGATGATCTTCTTGAGGGCAAAAAGCGCGCCTGTCTGCTCAAGATATTCAGCGATAGGCTTGTTTGCATCCTCTGTGAGAAGTCCTGCAAACTGACCGGCTTCCTCAGTAAGTCTGCCTTTTGCATCAACCGGTACCACCATAGGAAGCTCCGGATAATTTCTGCATACATTAT
>ONNU01000330.1 GCA_900319255.1 uncultured Eubacteriales bacterium | reverse complement strand
TTGACACCGGCGGCACGCCGGCGCCGGCGCGCCGGTTTTGACAAGAAAATAAATGGATGGTATAATAGTAGATATAGAAAAAGCGGTTGGGAGGAGAGTGTGAAATGAGTTATCTGATATTCAGAGAAGCGCCGCCGATCATCAGAGAATTTCTGAATTATATCGGTAATATCAAAGGCAGAGCTGATCTGACAGTCGATGAATATTACCGCGATCTGCGTACTTTTTTCAGATTCATAATCAAAGACCGCGGGCTTATTGACGATGATATCGAAATTGATAAGATAGATATTTCCTGCGTCGATCTGGAAATGGTCAGGTCTGTGACATTTTCTGAAATACTTCTCTTCCTGAATTACTGCAAGGACGAAAGAGGAAATAACGCTGCAACAAGATCCAGAAAAACTTCAAGCCTGAAGGACTTTTTCAATTATCTTACCGTCAAGACCCATAAGCTTTCACATAACCCCACCGAGGAACTTGAAGCGCCTAAAAAGGGTAAGAAGCTCCCCAAATATCTGACCCTTGAGGACAGTCTGAAGCTTCTCGAAGCAGTTGACGGGGAATTCAAGGAAAGAGATTATTGTATACTTATCTTCTTTCTTAACTGCGGACTGCGACGCTCCGAGCTGTGCGGTATAAACCTTTCGGATATAAACAGCGATAATGTGCTGACTATCAGAGGTAAAGGCGATAAGGAAAGAACACTGCATCTGAATCAGGCTTGTGTCAATGCCCTCAGGGAATATATGAAGGTCAGACCTGTCAATGGCATCAGGGATAAAAACGCTTTGTTTATCAGCCGCAAAAACGTTCGTATAACCGGCAAAGGCGTATATCATATGGTCAACCATTATCTTGAAAAAATCGGGCTTGGAAATCAGGGCTATTCTCCCCATAAGCTCAGACATACCGCCGCTACTCTTATGTATCAGAAGGGCGGTGTTGATATCAGGACCTTGCAGGCTATTCTGGGTCATTCAAATCTCGGAACAACACAGATCTATACCCATATTGCAGATGATCAGATACGCAAGGGTCTTGATGCAAACCCCCTGGCTAATGCGTGACGGCTTAAACTTTTATCACGATGATACGCACAACTCTACCGCACCGATCACCTTTTTATAACAGCAAATATCCTCAAATAAACAGATGAACGATAAAAGGTTCATCAGGCTGTATCACATTGATACGGCAATTAAACGCAGCAATTATTTCATAGCAATTATCCAACAAATAAACTATAAAAATTCAAAGCAGGTGACGTAATGAAAACTTTTAATTTAGGAAACACAGATTTGCAGGTACCCGCTGTTGCTCTCGGATGTATGAGAATAACGGAGCTAAGCAAAAAACAGATACCGGAGTATCTCTCGGCAGCGCTGGAACTGGGTATCAATTTTTTCGATCATGCTGATATCTACGGCAGAGGTGAGTGTGAAAAGCTGTTTGCAGAGGGCTTTTCACAGCTGGGCGTACCAAGAGATAAGATAATTCTCCAATCAAAATGCGGTATCGTGCCTGGAAAAATGTATGATTCCTCATATGAATATATTATCAGCTCGGTTGATGGGATATTGAGCAGGCTGAATACAGAATATATTGATATTCTTCTGCTTCACCGTCCGGATGCGCTGGTTGAGCCTGAGGAGGTGGCAAAGGCCTTTGACGAGCTGAAAACCAGGGGCAAGGTGCGTTATTTCGGCGTATCAAATCACCGCCCGATGCAGATAGAGCTTCTCAAAAAATACGTCAAGCAGGAGCTTATCGTAAATCAGATGCAGCTCAGCCTTCTTTTTTCCTATATGATATCTGAAGGACTTGAAGCGAATATGCAGACTGATAATGCCATCGACAGAAGCGGAGCTGTGCTTGATTACTGCCGGCTGAATAATATCACAATGCAGGTATGGTCGCCCTTCCGGGGTCGTAACGGGGCGTTTATCGACGATAATGATAACTACCCGCAGCTCAACTGGAGGCTCGGGGAATTAGCAGGAAAATATAATGTTTCCAAAAACACTATCGCAGCGGCATGGCTTATGCGTCATCCCGCAAATTTACAGATCATTGCAGGCACAATGAATAAAAGCAGACTGACCGATATAGCCGGAGCAGATAAAATAAAGCTGACCCGTGAAGAATGGTACAGTCTGTATCTTGCGGCAGGAAATTTCCTGCCGTGATAATAATGGAAATAGTTTTACGAAAAGCATAATTTCATAGAGGAGGGGAGAGGAATGCTGAAATTTTTCGGTAAGGGTTCAGCTTTTGCAGATGATAATACCTGCGCATATTTTATAGATAACCGTGATATGGTACTGATAGATTTTTCCCTTGAAGCTTTCCCGAAATTCAGGCGGCTTGATTTTACAGATATCGACACTATCTATATTCTTGTCACACATACTCACGGAGATC
>ONNU01000059.1 GCA_900319255.1 uncultured Eubacteriales bacterium | reverse complement strand
TTTCATTCGTTGAGCAATGCTTCATTAGTGTTTCCCCCTTTTGCAATCCCCTTTCCTTAACCCCCGTGGCAAGCCGGACTTTAATGACTAAGAGTTGGTATTATTTCATTTGAGGGTGTTTATAGCTCATCTGAAACTGCGCCCTTTTGGTGAAAATGATAATTCCGATTAATTTATAAAACCGCTCATGAATACAGTAGTTTTTATGTTTTTTGCTGTTGAGTTTCACATATTCAGGCGTTTCCGGTTGATTGGTTGAAAAAAAGCGGCGTGCCGGAGCGCGCCGCTTATGAATTATGATGCTCTCTTTACCTTGGCTGAGAAAAGAAGTCTCAGCGCTTCGGGGCCTGCATAGCCGTCCGGGTCAAGTCCGTTGTTTTTCTGGAATGCCTTGAATGCTGCTGCTGTCTGCTCTCCGAAGTAATTTGTGATGCCGTCCTCGAATTTGCCGTAGCCAAGATCCTTGAGTCTCTTCTGGATCTTCTTGATATCATCGTTTTCGTCACCCTGTCCGAATGCTGTATCGTCTGTGATCTTCAGCGATGTATCTGCCTTTACGGGTCCTGCCTCAGCCTTGCTTTCCTGCTTGCTCTCCTGCTTGGACTCCTGCTTGGACTCCTGCTTGCTCTCCTCTTTCTTGCTTTCTTCCTTCTTGCTCTCTTCCTTTTTGCTTTCCTCTTTCTTGCTTTCTTCCTTCTTGCTTTCCTGTTTGCTCTCCTGCTTGCTTTCTTCCTTCTTGCTTTCCTGCTGTGACACCTCTGTTGTCTCGCTGTTCTCATCGGTCTTGGAACGAAGCTCAGGATATACGGTCTGGATGATGAATGAAAGCACCTCTGTCATCGTATCCCCCTGACGCTCAAATTCGTCGGCGTCGATCTCATATATCTTATCATTCTTAACAGCGTCAAGATCCTTGAATTTCTCGCTGCCCAGTATCTGATCCTTTACGCCTGTTGCGCAGAAAATGAAATCGGGATTGGATACTCTTATGCTTTCCACTGAACCCATTGTTGTTTCGCTGGATGCGCAGACATTGAGTACCTTTGCGTATTTGAAAAGCTTTCCGCTGAAGCTGTCATTGGTAGCAGCTGTGCCGTTGATATCATAAAGATAGCAGGCTGTGGGCTGAGTAGCGTTTTCGTCCTCGTTTTTGGGGATAGTCCTTTCCATTGCGTCGAAGGTCTGGAGAAGGCTGCTGGCTTTCTTTTCGCCGCTTTCTCTGCCCTTGTTGTTGCCCTCCATAACTGCGCCCACGCTTGAATAAAGTATAGACAGCTCCTTGCCGGTCTGCGCCTTTATCATATTGAGGACATTATAATTATTCTTGTCAAGCTTTTTGATAAGCTCCTGGGAAACCGATTTATCTCCGAATATCACATCCGCCCCTATGCTTTCGATCCTTGAATAGCTGGGGTTATTTCTTGAGCCCACCGAGGGTATGCCTTCAAGCTCCGGCTGGTCACATTCATCGGTTTTTGCAGCGATGGAATCACCATAGCCGCAGGCAATAAGTATATCCGCAATATTATCGCTCAGGCAGACGACCTTTCCCGGAACTGCGGAGAAGGACTGTCCTCCCAGCTTTACAGGGTATTCACCCTGATCCTGTTTTGCGCAGGCAGCGCCTGAAAGCACCAGAACGCCTGCCACAAGAGCTGCAATAATTCTTTTTCCCTTGAATTTTTTCATTATTTTTCCTCCTCGTTTTTAAGTCGTACTGCCACCGAGCTGATGAACTGTCTTGCGCATCTGGGGGAACGTCCGCCCCTGCTGATCGCCCACATCTCGGCTTCTCTTATAAGCTTCTGCTCATCCATCTCAATTCCGTTTTCACGGGCAAGACTGAGAACAATGTCTGTATAAACCTGTTTGTCAGGCTTTGAAAAATTCACCGAAAGACCGAAACGGTCAGATAGTGAAAGGGTCTCCTGCATTGTATCATTTCTGTGCATATCGTCGCCTTCTCTGTCGGAGAAATTCTCCTTGATAAGATGGCGGCGGTTTGAGGTAGCGTATATCAGTGTATTTTCGGGACGGACAGCAAGACCTCCCTCAAGCACCGCTTTAAGCTGAGCATAGCTTCTGTCCTCATCGCCAAAGGACAGATCGTCAATGAATATTATAAATTTCAGCGGCAGCGCGGCGATCCTTTCCACAAGCAGCGGAAACTCCGAAAGCTTATCCTTGGGCATTTCCACCATTCTCAGACCCTCCGTATAATACCGGTTGAGAATAGCCTTGACGGTAGATGACTTACCCGTACCCCTGTCGCCGTAGAGCAGAACATTATTACAGTCTGCGCCTGCGATAAAGGCTGTGGTATTATCAACCACCATAGCTCTCTGCATCTCATAACGGCGCAGTGAGGAAAGGCTGATCTTATCGGGGAATACCACCGGCTCGATATTTTTATCGCGCCATATGAAGGCTCTGTACCGGGCATACATACCGCAGCCGTTTTTCCTGTAATAATCACTGAGCCGCTGAAAAGCCTCTGATTCATCAGCAAGCTCCTCCACCGGCTGACCGATACCCCAACGGGGCAGGCAGGAGGCTATATCATCAAGCTCATCCTTATATCTGTAAGCCCTGATAACATCCTCAGCGGTAATTTTT
>ONNU01000176.1 GCA_900319255.1 uncultured Eubacteriales bacterium | reverse complement strand
GGGGGGCGCAGCCCACCTCTTGTGGTTCTCCTCTTTTGTCCGCAGCGGCAAAGCCGCTGCCCTGGAAGAAGTCTGCAATCAATAGAAGCCAGGGTAAAAAGAATAACTCCCGAATCCGCTCACCACACCGATCCTACGCGCGTTGGACAGAAGCCAAAAACATAGTAAACCTTCCCAGGCTTTATCAGCTAATATTTAATGTTTGTTTATAGGGTAAAGCTCAATCTGAAAATGATCGTGATCTCCGAATGGTACAATTATGTCATTGCTGTCAGCGTTGTGATAATAATTAATGTTTTTTTGGTCAGATCGTTTACGGAGTTATCGGATTTTTGTATAGATTGACGGAATTTACACCCACTTTTAAAAAATAATATTGAATTATTCTTAAAAGTTCTATTGATTTATTCTGAAATAGTGTTATAATTATTATATATATCATCTCGAATTGGAGGCTCATGGTGGTGGCTGCGCCATCGGAAATGCATTCTATTGCATCATCCGGATGCCTGCATCAGGTATCAGCGTGCCGCAGAGGAGGGAGCTTATGGATTTTAAAAGATATGTACAAAGTGTCGTAGCATCTTATGTTGAAAAACAGAATAGAAATGTAATATTCATTAAACATTATAATACTCTTGATATATCCAAAGAAGAGCTCCTTGCCTGTGTGACCGATACGAAAGACGAGGTCTTTCTGTATCACGAGTATATAAACAACGATATGCACGAAGCGTTTGCTCCGTTTCTTGACTGGATCCGTTACTGTTATAATGCCTACTATAAGAGTAAAATGAGTATCGAGACATTTCTCATGGAATGTCATGTTTACCCCGTGCAGATCGAACCTCTTGCAGGTATCATCCGCAATAATGTCTGTACAAGAAAAGAGGATGTGCTTTATTTCGAGATAGGCTATGAAACAGAAAGAATGATCACAAATCTGATCGGGATACTTGATTATATCTCAAAGCAGCATCATCTTATACTTATATTGTCAAAATTCCATCTTGCACCCTTCGGCTCCATAAAGCTTCTGAGAAAGATCATGAGCCAGAATCTGGATATCCACGCTATTGTCATGTATAATGACGAGTTCAATATCGCAGCCTATAAAAAATCAAACTGGGACAGCCTTCTGCAGGAGGCGGATGCTCAGAACCTGCAGCTTGAATGGGGTAGCATGGACAGCGAAAAGACCATTGATATGCAGGATGAATTCTGGTTTGACAAATCTAAGAAGGATGTTTATCTGACAAAGCTTACAAATATGTATAATACCTTCGCGCTGGAGGATGCATATTATTATATGTCCGATATCATGTACCGTCTTGACGAAAAGACAGGGCATTTCACATCCGAGGAAAAGATACTTTTCATGCAGCTTTCTGCGCTGATAGATATGAGCGTGAAAAATGTCAATCAGGCACTTGTGGTATGCAGCAAGATGACCGATCTGTGCAGGAATAAGACGGAAAACGAATATCTTAAATATATGTTCTACTACATATTTGCAAGAGCGAATATGGTACTCACAAAAACCGATAAGGTAATCGAATATTGCAATCAATGTGTAAAATATGCAGAAATAATGGAGGATGATGTGCTGATAACCAAGGCGGAGATACTCAAGCTTGTATCGTACCTTGGAATGTGCAATGATATTTTTGAATACGATTTCAATTATAAGGTCAGTATGGAAATGGTGGAAAAGCTGAAAACACACGGCTTCAAGAATTTCCTTGCATATCTTTATGTATTCGGCTTTGAAAACGAGCCTGAGGTAATGAAGGAGATCGCTAACGGCAGACGGGAGCCTTATTATTTCACCCTTGGGGTACAGATGGGCAAGGGTATCGAAAACGATAACCTGCTGATGAATGCCTATATGAAAAATATCATACTGTATTCAAGATTCGGCTATCATACCTATGTGCGCGAGATGTACAAGAAAAGGCTTTCTGTACTCAAGCGTCCTAATCCCATGAGAGAGGCGCATATGTTCGCCGGATTGGGATATAACAGTATCATCCTTGAGGATTATGAAAAGGCTCACGTTTATCTTACAAAGAGTATCTGCACGCTGACGGAGCTTGAGATCCCCGATGATATCATGAATTCGCTTTATAACCTGGCAATGAACTATTTTGTTGCCGAGGTTTATCAGAATACCATTGAGACCATTGACCTTATACTTAAAATGCTCAAGGAGCTGGGGTATACCTCTATCCGCGCCTGCAGTACCACCAAGCTTTACTGTATGATGGGCATAAGCTGCTATTATCAGGAGGAGTATTATAACAGCTATTATTATCTCAGCAAGACTGAGGTCATCGCAGAGCAGATGCTTAAGGTGCTGGAAAAAGAGATCACCGGCGTATGGGATGAGGATCTTCTTCTTTATCATCTGCTCAAGGCAATGCTTTACAGCTATGAGGAACGCTCAGAGCTTTGCATGAGGGAATTTGATCAATGTGATCACTATATGAAGCTTGCCACCGGCTCGGGATTCCTTGTAATGCCGATCTACGCAGTGGAAAAGGCGAAATTCCTGCGCAACGAAAATAAAAACGATGAAGCCGACGCTGTGCTTCTCAAAGCTATCAAATACTGCGAAAGAGAAGGCCTGAAGCGCAAAAAGAAAAAGCTTGAATTTTTCCTCAAGCTGGGCATAAAGCAGAAGGTTCCTTTCCTGACGAAAAACGAGCTTCTTTCCGTTTCGGATATGATGCGCAGCGCAAAGCAGACCGCAACTCAGAACAAGCTTGAAAAAAGAGAAAAGGATATCAAATTCCTTACCGTTCTGCAGGAGGCTATCAGCCGTGAAAATATGACCAGAGAAGAGCTTTTTGAGAACTTCTCTGCAATACTCAAGAATAATTACAACCTCGATCAGATAACCGTTGTCCGCCGCAGGGACGGGGATGAATTCTGTTACAGCTCAGGCGATCGTTCGGATCTTTCGGCGGAGGATATAGCGGGATGCTTTGAATTTTTCAGAAGCTATCGTCACGCATTCCTTACTAACCGTGTTGATAAGAATTTTGTGCAGTTCTTCCCGGTGATGGAGCCTTTCGACAAGGAGCGTATTATGACGATGATCGGTATTCCCGTGTTCGAGGAAACCGGTACCCAGACCATCTTTCTTGGCTGCAATGATATCAAGAGAAGGACGGTGAGCAACCGTATCCCCATGAACAGCGAGGATCTGAGAATACTCAAATTCGCTTTCAGCCAGTATTGTGAAATGATGCGCAGGATCGACAACCGCCAGATGATCGAAAAGATGAATCATCAGCTGGAGCAGTCCGCCATCACCGACCATCTTACAGGCATCACCAACAGAAACGGTTTCAGCAGACAGCTTGATATCATCTGCTCGCAGAAAAAGAAAAGCGATAATGTCATTCTGTATCTTGACCTTGATAATTTCAAATACTACAACGACACCTTCGGCCATGAGATCGGAGATCTGGTGCTGGTATGCTTTGCGGAGATGTTCAAGCGCATGACAGAGGGGAAAGGGCTTGCTGTACGCTACGGCGGCGACGAGTTTATAATCCTGCTGTTCAACCAGCGTGAAAATGACGGCGTAAAGTTTGCCGAGCACATATACGACGAGATCAAGGGGGGACTTGAGGACGAGATAAGCGAAAAGCTTAACCGCAAGATCGACATTCCCGATAATAAAAAGATCTCCTGCTCCATCGGCATTTCCACCTTCCAGAGCGGTTCAAGAGACGATGTAGAATGCGCTCTGAACCATGCTGATGAGATGCTGTACTATGTAAAGCGAAACGGCAAATCCAAATTCCAGCTTTACGACCCGAAATATGTCGGAAAATAATACGTCAGAATATTGAGCCAATACAAAGCGCCGGAAGGTTTATCGCCTCCCGGCACTTTTCTTCGCAATTGCCGCTGCCCTACAAATCCACATTTATTAGCTTTGCACAAAAACTCAGGCGAAATTTCTGTTATTATTTTTTGGAAAAAGTTGACCTTTTGAAGTAAACTTTTTCGCAGAATCAGCTGAGTTATGGGAGAGAATGCGCCGCCAGTGGCGGCTAAGAGAATAGTGAATAGTGAATAGTATTTTAATAAAATTTTATTAAATTCCTATCTCCTGACTCCTATTTCCTAATTCAATTCCACTTTCCACTTTCCAAATTCCAAATTTCAAACTAATCACTAATCACCATAAACAACTGCCGCTGCGGCTTGTATATAAAATATGAATTTGGTATTGACTTTTAGGAAAATATGTGCTATTTTTATAAAGAGGTAATTTGAAAATGGGTAAAGTGACTGTAATTACATCCGGAAAAGGCGGTACCGGTAAATCTACCTTGACCGCAGGACTGGGGGCTGCTCTTGTAAGAAGAGGCAACCGTGTTTTGATAATAGACTGCGATGCAGGAATGAGAGGTATTGACCTGATGCTGGGCGTCAGCGGTGAGCTTGTTTTCGATATTTCGGATATCGTCAACGGTAACTGCCCGCCTGCAAGCGCCATATATCCCTGCAAGACTGTGCCGGAGCTGTATGTTCTTCCCGCTCCGCAGGACGTCCGCGATGAGATCAGTCCTTATATCATGAAGCAATTGGTCTCTGTGCTGAAAAAGTATTATGACCATATCCTCATCGACTGTCCCGCAGGTATCGGCATCGGGACAGAATCTGCCGTAATGGGCGCAGACAGGGCTGTACTTGTGGCAAATACAGAGCCCCTGACTCTGAGAGGCTGCGATAAGACAAGACAGCTGCTGAGCAGTACCGGTATCAGGGAGATACGGCTTGTAATAAACAGGTTCAGCGAAAGAAGCTTCAAAAGAATGGGAGCATTCCCGGATCTTGACGCTGTTATTGATAAAGCCGGAGCAAGGCTTCTGGGCATAGTGCCGGAGGATCCTATGTGTATGGCGCTTGCGCAGAGAGGCGAGCCCATGGAGGGCAGATATAAGGCTGCCCAGGCATTTGACAGGATCGCAGCAAGGCTGGACGGTTCTGATGTGCCCCTTGATCTGTAAATTATATTACTCTGATGCATGATAATGCTTTCGGATATATCAGAGTTTTTTCAATAAATATTTCACAACATATCATATTGGAGGAGATAACATGAATATAGCGTTGATAGCGCATGACGCAAAAAAAGAGCTTATGGTACAGTTTTGTATTGCATACTGCGGAATACTGAGCAGGCATAATCTCTGCGCAACAGGAACAACAGGCAAGATGGTGGCTGAGGCTACCGGTCTGGAGATACAGAGATTCCTCGGCGGAAGCCAGGGCGGCGACCAGCAGATCGCTGCAAGGATCGCTTTCAATGAAATAGATATGCTTATTTTCCTTCGCGATCCCCTTAATCCCAAGCCCCATGAGCCGAATGATATGAATCTTCTCAGACTTTGCGATATGCATAATATCCCCGTTGCGACCAATATTGCGACCGGCGAGGTACTTATTCACGGTCTTGAAAGAGGAGATCTTGACTGGCGTAATATCGTCAGGGCTTGATGTACCCATTAGCGCTTGAATCAGAATGCAGAGTTAACCCCACCGGAGCGGCCTTCGCTGCGGTGGGGTTAAGTGTCTGTAGCGCAAAGCCGCTGCCCTGGAAGAAGTCTGCAAACAATAGAAGCCAGGGCATAAAGAAAAATTTCCGAATCAGTTTTTCCACTTTAATTCCCTGAGATATACTTCATTATTATTTCCCCCTTTTGCAATCCCCTTTCCTTAACCCCCGTGGCAAGCCAAACTTTAATGACTAAGAGGTGGTATTATCAGGCTCTTCAAAAAAATTTCTGATGCAGATAGCAAAAGCCCGGATTACATCATCACACCGATTCTCCGCGCGTTGGACAGAAAGCAGAAATCCGATAAAACCCACCCACGTGGAGCGAACCCGGGGGGAAATAAGGAAAAGGGATTTCAAAAGGGGAGAACCTTAAGAGGGGGGCGCAGCCCACCTCTTGTGGTTCTCCTCTTTTGTC
>ONNU01000236.1 GCA_900319255.1 uncultured Eubacteriales bacterium | reverse complement strand
TATGGCAGCATAAAAAATCATCCCCTCCGTGGTGAGTAAATCATAGCGGAGGGGACGTGTTCTTTTGAATGTGCCCTTTTGAGTAAGAAAAAACATAGACATATTCCGGAAATAATGATACAATATTATAAAAAACAGAAAGGCAGTTTTATAATGAATACAATATCCAAAAGAACAATATGTCTGTTATTATCAGGCGCATTATTTTTGTCTGCTATAGCAGCATTCAGCGGATGTACCGACAATAATACAGCTTTGCAGCAATCATCAGCCGTTTCTGCGACCTCATCGGAAACAGTAAATGCTGAAACTCAGTACTCCTACATGGAATACCCTCTGAGCAGAAACGGAATTGACCTGCATTTAGACTGTACAAAGGTAAAGGATAGCTCGCCTTCAAAGAATATTCTGCTTACCCACGGAGTAACATATTCCTCCCACGAGTTTGATATTGATTATAAGGACTACAGTCTTGTCAGAAGGCTTGCCCGTGAAGGCTATGCTGTATGGAGACTTGATATTGCGGGCTTTGGTCAATCGGGAGGGGTAACAGACGGCTTCATTCCCGATTCCGATTATGCCGCAGAGGACATCAATGCAGCAGTAGCAAAGATAATAAAGGAAAGCGGACAGGACAAGCTTGATATTTTAGGCTGGAGCTGGGGCACAGTCACAGCAAGCCGTTATGCAGCAAAATACAGCGATCATTTGAACAGACTTGTTCTTTATGCACCGATTTTGAGCGGTCTGGGCGAGTATGAAGTTAACGAGGATTTCCACCATAATACATGGGAGCACGCTGCCGATGATTTTCAGCGTGATGAAAACGGCGGCTTCGACTATAATATCACAGAGCCGGAAATGATAGAGATGTTTTGCTCAAGCTGCTGGCATTATGATGAAGAAAGCAGCCCAAACGGCGGAAGAAGAGATATTTGCGTCGGCAAGACCGAAAGGCTTATTGATCTGTCAAAGATAACCGTTCCGACATTAATTATCTGTGGCAGTAATGACCCGTATCTCAATTATGATCTTGTTAATTCGTCTTTGGACAGCCTGCCCAAAGGCTCGTCGCTTGAGGTGATTGACGGCGGCGCACATGTTATTATGTATGAAAAGCCGTATTATAAGGGGTTTCAGAATAAACTTGCAGAATTTTTGAATATATAATCACCGGAAAAGCCGGGGCTGCCGCACAAGCGTAAAAGAAACGAAGTGCGGCAGCCTTTTTTACGCCGCCGGTGCAAGTAATTCTACTGTCGTATCATTGTATGGTGTGAGCTTGAAATCTCCGTATATGGTTTTGAATTCGTTCTTCATTGAAATTGTTTCAATTCCGAGAGCGTCGCAGTCAGCCTTGAAGGATGCAGCGACCTCAGTATCTCCGTGATCTCTTTCGGTATCGTCACAAAGGAGCATATACGCCTTTCCGCCGTGCTGCATAACATACTGTGCCATTGCAATATCTCCCGAGCTGTTTCCGAAGGACAGAAGCGGAGAAATTCCTAAATCGTTGATCATGCT
The DNA here is from genome assembly GCA_900319255.1 of uncultured Eubacteriales bacterium. Taxonomy (GTDB): domain Bacteria; phylum Bacillota; class Clostridia; order Oscillospirales; family Acutalibacteraceae; genus UBA1213. Next base: position 2,204 of record ONNU01000236.1, on the reverse strand, counting down.
GACGACCTTGTTCAGCTTGACATCTTTGAATACTAAAGTGCCGTCAAATATGATCTTCTCATCTGCCGCAGGTGTGTAATCACGGGCTTTGACATCATCTGATTTACCCTCTGCGGTAATACCGTATGTTGTACCTATGATCTGATAGGGAGGGATATATTCGCCTAAAGCATCCTTTGACAGCTCACGCAGCATATTGACCTCCGCACCGCTGTTGATATAGACCTTGAAGCCGTTTTCGGTCAGATACTTTACAAGTGAGATCATCGGCTTGTAGTAGCCGTCGGCGTATGTCATATTCTCAAAGCCCGCAACTGGCTCTGACATGAATTTGCGAACGTACTCACGGTATTCCTCAACTGTGAAGCCCTTGAACGCATCAGCGATTATTTCACCCGAGGAACGGGGAGACTTCGGCTTTTCGCCGCCATTTAACAGATATTCCTCCAATGCCGTGCAATAAGCTGTATCTTCGGTATTTCCGGTGTAGGTATCGTCGTGTACAAGACGGTGTATCATCACGCACTGGTCAAAGTATGTGGGAAAAAGCTCGCCGTAAAGTGTGCCGTCAGAATCAAATACGGCGATCCTTTCGGCCTCGGGAACGAAGTTTTCTGACTTTTCATCCGTCACAGCCGATACATAATCCATTATCGACTTCATAGCAGGTGAATCCTCAGTCCAGTATTCAAAGGAAGTTGATTTGCCGTCAGACTCAGCAGACTGATTATCGATGTTTTCAGTACTGACGTCAGAAACGACAGATGCAGCTGATGTCTCGGTCGAAGTCTTGCTTTCTCCTTCGGAGGTGTTGCTGCAAGCCGCAGCGGACAGGGCAAGTATTGATGCTATAATAAGTGCTGTAACTCTCTTTTTCATATTAGCTTTCCTCGCTTAATTATTTGTTTTTTCAATAAGGTCAAAACACCCTGCAAACCTGACACCGCTGTGAGCAGTTATCTTGTCGATCATTTTACCGCTGATGCTCTCCGCTTCTGTTTCGATAACATAATTATATGAGCCGAGCATTGTACCGTCGGGTCGGTCGTGCAGAGTTACCATTTCAAAGCCTGCATCGTGCAGCTCAATGATTATGTCATCTATCTGATCAGCTCCGCAGTTTGCGATAAATACGGCACGCTTTCCGGCTTCGTTCTTTGTCTTTGAAAGGACATAGAACCTTGTTTTGTTGGTATCGCTGATCTGCACATTTTCGGCAAGCACCGTCAGTCCGTAAAGCTCTGCCGCACCCGGAGCAGCGACTGCCGCAATGCTCTTGTCCTTGCTTTCTGCAACATAGCTTGCCGCAGCAGCCGTGCTGTCCATTTCCTTTTCTTCGGCATCGGGAAGGTTTTCCGAACGCCAGGTCTTGCTCTGCGTCAGCCCCTGAGCGTGGGAGCAGACCGTTTTTATATCCGCAAGGGAAGCACCCTCGATACCCATAAGCGTCTGATTTATCGGGATTATGACTTCGCCCACAACATAAATATCTGTTTCTCTTATAAGTGCGTCAACATAGTTTGTTACAGCACCGCCGAGAGTATTTTCCTGCGGAATGACAGCATAATCGGCACTTCCGTTTTTGACTTCCTCAATGGCTTCATCAACTGTCTTTTTCGGGATAAAGCTTTGTGTATCCTTGAAGAAATATTTTGCAGCCTCTTCCGTATATGTCCCTTCGGGTCCGAGATAGCTGACAGCAGCGTCAGACTTAGCCTTAAAGGTACTGCTTTCCGCTATATTTTGCTCTGTATCGCTGCTTTGAGCAATACTGATCACGGAAACATTACTTTCCTTGCTGTCTTCTGTCCGAGCATCTGAACATCCGCAGATGAGCAAGCAGCACAGTGCAGCCGCTAAAACAACAGCTGATCCTTTTCTTTTCATTAAGTTACCGCCTTTAACTCAAAGGGCATCATTAAGGCTGTTAATGATGCCCTTATAAATTATTACTTCCTTGTTACGCCATCGCCGTAAATAGTCGTCCAGTCGTCCTTCATGGAAATAGCGGTATAGCCGTTTTCCTCGCAGGTCTTACGCATTTTGTCTGCCTTTTCGACATTGCCGTTTTCACGCTCGGTATCATCACAGCAGAGCATATAAGCTGCACTCTTGTATTTATTGTTGTTGATCGTGAAGTTCGCCATAGCAGAGTCGCCGCCGCTGTTGCCGAATGCAAGTACGGGCTGAACGCCGATCTCCTG
>ONNU01000171.1 GCA_900319255.1 uncultured Eubacteriales bacterium | reverse complement strand
CCAAGTGTGGAAAGCAGGCTGTCAGGCTCCTCTTTTATGATTATTCTCTTTACGGTCTCAAGTGTAAGCGGCTCGATATATACCTTATCCGCCATAGCCTTATCGGTCATGATCGTAGCAGGGTTGGAATTTACGAGGATGACCTCAAGTCCCTCCTCCTTGAGCGCGCGGCACGCCTGAGTGCCTGCATAGTCAAATTCCGCAGCCTGACCGATAACGATAGGACCGGAACCGATCACCAATACTCTTTTTATGCTGTTATCCTTAGGCATTCTTTTTATCCTCCTTCATCATGGTTATAAATCTGTCAAAAAGGAACGAGGTATCAAGCGGTCCGCCGCATGCCTCGGGATGGAACTGCACCGTGAATACGGGCATATCCGTATATGTCACACCCTCACAGGTGCCGTCATTTGCATTTACAAAGCTTTCATATGCATTTTCCGGCAGGCTGGATGCAACTACTGCATAGCCGTGATTCTGGCTGGTGATATATACTCTGCCTGTTTTTGTATCTGTTGCAGGCTGGTTTGCGCCTCTGTGGCCGTATTTGAGCTTTTCGGTCTTTGCGCCCTGGGAAAGAGCCATCAGCTGATGTCCGAGACAGATGCCGAAGGTGGGGATCTTTGCCTCGCAAAGCTTCTTTATCTCTGCGATGATCTCTGTGTTTTCCTCGGGATCGCCGGGACCGTTTGACAGCATGATGCCGTCGGGATCCATTGCAAGTATCTCCTCAGCCTTTGTTCCCCCGGGGACTACCGTTACATTACAGCCGCGCTTTACAAGCTCTCTTCTTATATTGCTCTTTGCGCCGAAATCCATCAGCACAACATCAAGCTCGCCGTTTTCAGCGTCATATTTCTCAGCCTTATCTGTTGTTACAGATTTTACTGCGTTTGTCACCTTATAGGATCTGAGCGCCTCGATATCCTCAGCAGAAGGCTCTCTGTACATTACCGCAGAGTTCATAACACCGTATTCACGAACAGTCTTTGTAAGACAGCGGGTATCGATGCCGCTTATGCCGGGAATATCATTTTCCTTTAAAAAAGCGTCAAGCATACCGTCACATCTGAAATTTGACGGCTGTTGACACAGTTCTCTTACAATATAAGCGGTCAGAGCCGGCTTTTTACTTTCAAAATCAGCGGGAATAACGCCATAATTTCCTATAAGAGGAAAAGTCTGGCAGACGATCTGGCCAAAATAGCTGGGATCGGTAAGAGTCTCAAGATAACCTGTCATAGCTGTTGTAAAAACAAGCTCGCCGACTGCCTCCTTTTCTGCGCCGAAGGCTGTACCCTCATAGACATCTCCGTTTTCCAGCACAAGATAAGCCTTTTTCTCCATTTCATCATTTCCTTTCTGTTTTTGTGAACACGGGAGGTCATTCCCCGCGAAAGAACATTTGCTATCTGAAGCCGCGCTTTGCGGCGGTGTATACTCTTTTTAATGTGTTTTGCCGCGGACTGTCCCCGGCAATGCAGCATTTCAGCTGTCATAGGTACTGAGAAGGTTTTTTGCAACCTCCACCTTTGTCAGGCGAAGATCCATTGCCTGCTTTTCGATATACCTGTGAGCCTGGGATTCCGACATTGACAGATATTCCATCAGTATATATTTTGCGCGGTTGATAATACGGCTGTCCTCGACTTTTTTCTGGAGCTTGATATTTTCCTTTTTCATTCCGACTATACGGTTCTGGGCTGCCTCGATAAAATTCAGCGCCTTATGGAACACCATCCTGCTCAGGGGCAACCCCAGCACAAACCCGCCATACGGCAGAAGTCTGCTTTCTGTCATTGCCTCAAGCTCGCCCTTAACTATCATCATAACCGCAGCCCCGGTATTTTTGATAAGCTCCAAAGCAAGCTCATCCCCGAAGCCGTCCTCAAGGGGCGTAAATATCAGAATAAGGGAAATATCCTTTTCCCTTGCCGCGCGTTTTGCATCATTTCCGTTTTTTACGGAGCCGATATTTTTACAGCCCTCATTTTTCAGAAGTCTGACCAATGAAGGTACTACCTGCTCCTGCGAAGATACTATCAGAATATTGTCTATTGCCAAACACCCTTCTCCTTATTATACTAAATTAATTATAATTATTCAAGTCCCCGCGCTGCACTTGATACATTTTTCAGCGTTTCCCCAAATAGTTTTACTCAATTTATAATAATAACAGATTTTCGCTTTTTTGTCTACACCTATGATTGTTGAAACGTAAGGTTTTTGCTTTTTGTTAGTTTTCAACATAATTAATAAACAATTTTTCAGCATTATTTCTTAAAGCCTTGCAAAAAATCAGCCATCTTAAGCAGCTTAAAATAATGCCTGAAACTGTGAATCTGACAGTTAAGCTTTATTGCGCTGAGGCATACTTCATCAGTATTCCTACTTTGGTCATTCAAAAGGTGGAATTACCTTTCCTTATTCCCCCTCATCGGCTCAGGCTTTATCAGCTAAAATTTAGTATTTATTCAAGAGGGTAAAAGCTCAATCCAAAATGCACCTTTTTGGTAAAAAAGTACCCCCTCCGTCACTTCTTAATCGTGACGGAGAGGGAAAGCCAACTCTCAACTAAAAACAATCAACTATTAACTGAAAGCTTCATTACCTTTTCAGACTTTGCTCCCTTTGAATCGACAGCAATGACCTTGATATCATATTCTGCCGCAGCGGTGGGAGTGAATTTTGCATATGTGCCCTTTTCGTTGCCGTAGCTGAGCTTGTTCCACTTTGTGTTGGCGCTGCGCTTGAAATAGTATTCAAATGTGCAGGGCTTTGTGCCGCCGACAAAGCGTCCGGCTACAGTTACAGTCTTTCCGACTTCTACTGTATCAGCGCTGAGATAGGATGTATTGGTTACAGGCAGGCTTTCAACTACTGTTACCTTGAAGATCTTTTCAGCAGTATTGCCGGCGCTGTCCTTGACGATGACCTTCATGTCATAATCAGCAGCTGCCTTCGGGACAGCAATGCCATAGGTCGCTGTGCCGAATTCTGTGCCGATCTTGTTCCACTTTGAATTAGTGCTGCGCTTGAAATAGAAAGCGTACTTGTAGCTGCCTGTGCCGCCCTTTGCTGCGCCTGTTACACGGATATCATCACCGATCTGTACCTTTTCGGCATTGACGTAGGAATCATTGATTATTCCGTCTTTTACAGTAAGACCAAAGAGCTTTTCGGAAGTTGCTCCGTTGGCATCCTTTACAATTACCTTTATGTCATAATCTGCGGCTGCTGTGGGAGTAAAGACTGCGCTGTCAGCTGTGCCGAATTCGGTGCCTATCTTATTCCACTTGGTGTTTGTTGATCTCTTGAAGTAATATGCGAATGTGTAGGGCTCTGTGCCGCCGGAAGCTGCCGCACTTATCAGAACTCTTTCGTTTACTGCGGCTTCTGTGACACCTATGGATGAAAGATTATTTAGCGCACTGCTTTTTACTTCAAATGATGTAGTTTTTGCAGCTATTGTGCCGATATCATCTCTTACCCTTACACGTACAGTATATTTACCGGCTGAAGCTGGCTTATAAACGATCTTCTTATTGCTGCCGAACTCCTGTATTACTGTATATCTGGATGAGCCCTCCTGCTTGACAGCACATTCAAATTTATATCTGCCTATACCGCCGTCAGCAAGGCAGCGGATATTTACGGAAGCTCCAAGATCTATCGCAGATTCATAAACAAAGGAGAAGTTTTCAAGCTCAGCATATTCTTCAAAATTCTTTCTGTTGTTTATTGCATAGGCTTCTGCATAGGATCCAGCCTCGCCGTAAATAACAAGGTTACCATCACCACAGAACGCATCATATCCAATTGAAGTCACTTTAGAAGGGATCACGATCGCTCTGAGATCATAACAGTATTCAAATGCTTCTGAGCCAATGCTCTCTACTGATTTGCCGATTATTACAGTCTCAAGACCTCCGCAGCTTTCAAAAGCTTCATAGCCTATAGTCTTAACGCTGTCCGGAATAATAGCCTTCTTTAGTGAATCGCAGTTACAGAAAGCACAATTGCCAATTTCAGTCACAGTATCCGGAATGGTGATCTCCTGCAATGAGTTGCAATTATAGAATACGCTGCTGTTGAGCGCCGTCAGTTTAGCGTTGAGCGCAACAGTTCTCAATGAATTACAATTACCGAATGCGCCAGAACCCACGGTTTTCACCGATTCAGGTACTGTCAGAGTTACTATTGCTTTGCCGTAGAATGCTCGATCATTTATAGTGGTAACTGTAGACGGAACCGTATAATCTGTAATGCTGAATGCTGGAAGAGCTGAAAATATCTGAGTCTTGTCTGTATTGTACAGAATGTTATCTTCAATAATAAAATTCGGATTTTCCGGATCAATTACTATTGCAGTATTATTGTTGACACTAAGATTACCAAGATCTATCTTTGTCACATTTTTTCCAAGGCTGATCTCCTCTAAAGGATCCTCATAGAAAACTGAATACCCAAAATTGACATCACTATTTACCGAAACACTCTTGAGAGAATAACAATAAGCGAAGGCTTCGTCGTTCACAGTAACAAGAGCTTCCGGCAGAACGACCTTAGCAAGCTTATCACAATTGCTGAATGCCTCATATCCTATGGAAGTAAGTGTTGACGGGAATGTTACAGCTTCAAGAACATCACAATCATAGAAGGCTTCGTATCCAATTGTTGTTACACCCTCAGGAAAAGCAACACTATTAAGGGCATCACAGTTATAGAAAGCATATTCACCGATAGTTTTGGTGTTACTGCCAAAAGTAATGCTGCTGAGTGATTTACACTCATAGAAGCAGCTTTCAGGAACGGTCTTTATATTCTTGCCGAGCTTTGCAGTACCAAGACTCTTACAATTTGAAAAAGCACCTTCGCCCAAATATGTAACACTTGACGGAAGTGTAATTGATGTAAGACCGGAATTACTGAATGCGTATGAATTGATCTCAGTAACGCTTGCCGGCATGCTAATCTTCTGAAGCTTTGAATTTGAGAAAGCATTTGACTGGATAGTTGTTACTGTATTAGGAACAGTATAGCTTTCCGCAGTTTTGGCTGTCGGATAGATAATAAGATTTGTCTTGGCTTTATTGAATAATACTCCATCCATAGCAGAATAGTAGGAGTTTTCATCTGATACGGTAAAGCCTTCAAAAGAACTACAGTTATAGAAGGCTGAAGAACTAACAGAGGATATCTCTGCGCCTAATTCAACGGTTTTAAGGGATTCACAGTATGAAAAACCCCCATAAGATATATATTCCACATTATCCGGAATAACAATACCCTCAATGGCAGTACCATAGAATGTGCATTCCTCTATTCCTGTCAGAGCTG
>ONNU01000047.1 GCA_900319255.1 uncultured Eubacteriales bacterium | reverse complement strand
TTTTTTATACCGTTTACTCAATCCGCTTTGACGATAACCGTCATAGACAGGCTTATATTTTTTATAAGCTCTCAGCAGCTTGATACGGTCTGAAAGATAAAGGGGTTTTTTGTAGTTGACAGCTATTGCACAAAAGGCGAAATCGGAGAGCTGACCAAAGAAATAGTTGAGGGCTTTATTGACCATATCGTTATCAGCCAAGAAAAAAAGGCTGACGACAAGCGTCAACCTAAAATTTACTTTAGAGGGATTGGTTTGTTAAGTGAAGATGTGCTTTGCTAAAACAATTAACAGTATTATTCATTATTTTAGCCCCGGCGCTTCCGCGACGGGGCGTTTTCTAAAGGTACCATAAAAGACATTTCTACGGGCGCGGGACAGGACTTGAACTCCCCAAAAAATAGCAACCGCAGGGAGCGGATACGCGATCCGATCCCGGCGGCACGCCGATTCTGGGGGAGGGCGGATTCGAACCACCGAAGCCGAAGCAACAGATTTACAGTCTGCCCCATTTGACCGCTCTGGAACTCCCCCATATATCAAGCCTGCGATATTATCACAGGCTTTTTTCAAGAGCTGGTGGACAGACTCGAACTCCCGACCTGCTGATTACAAATCAGCTGCTCTACCAACTGAGCTACACCAGCTTATTAGCTTCCGCCGTCATCTGACGACTCATATATAATAACACAGCCTGCGTATTTTGTCAAGTAATTTTTTATATTTTTTCCCCTGCCGGCGCGCCGGGTGATGCCGGTGTCAGAATCGCGTTGTATGTTATGACGCAGTTATCGCAATGCTTTGTTTTCAAAACCGCAAGCGATACACGGTTCAGTTTCCGCCTTATCACGCTGGCAGCCTTGCACCCTGTCAGCCTGCCTTCTGTTCTATGGCCGTTCAAAAGCTCACTGGCAATAGATCAGATAAAAATCCTCCGTTGTCAGCTTATTGTCATTATTTACATCAGCTGCAATGGCTGTGTACTTATCCGGCTGAGATATGTCTGTCAGATATTCCGAAAGAAGATTATAGTCCCTGCTGTTGACATTGCCTTCCCCTGTCACATCTCCCTTAATTATGATCGTATAGGTCAGCGCTTTTCCTCCGCCTGTGAAGATCAGCTTTGCGCCTGTTCCAGGGGTTCCGGAGGTCAGGGTATTTCCGTTATGATCCAGAGCGCTGACGGTATAATCTCCGTGATCAATGCCGTTTTTGAACCCGGCAAAGGTCGTTCCCTGCTTATCGGTTATTATCAGATCTCCGCTGATCGTAAATGCGCTGCTTCTGATATGATAGACCGGCGCAGAGCTGCTTTGATGTGAGGGTGATGAGCCGGGTCTGCTGCTCTGGGAGGGGGCTGAGCTTTGCTGTGGCTTGGGCATGGGGGTAAGGCTTCCGCTGCTGAGTATGCAAAGCCTGCCTGATGAAACAAAAGCAACATTCCTGCCGCTTGCGATGATCCTCTCTACCGGCACGCCTGCATTATAAAATGAAACGATCTCATTTTCGGGCGAAAGCTTATAGATATTACTTCCCTGCGCAGTGTAAAGGTCATTTCCTGTACAGCAGACAAGGCTGTAAGGGCAGCTTCTTATCATTGAAAAGCCGGTGTCAGCCGAAAAATTATAGACACATCCCTGACTGTCACAGAAAATGCTGCCGTTTTGTTCAGCTGCGCCATGAAGCACAGCGCCGCCGACTTCTTTGTTTTCAGTGAGATCCACCGCACCTCTGCTGTTTTGCGCAAAAGCGTGGCCGCTGTCATAAAACATCATCTGTACATTACTGCCTGTATCTGTTGTACTGATGAGCTTTCCCTTTTTATTATATATCTGTACAAGCTGAGGATGGGAGCTGTCAGGGATATAGCAGTTCAGACTGTCGTCAATGCATATGCAGCCGGGCTTTGCGCTGAGCCTCGGGAGCATTACAGACTGTACGGCGCCGTTTATCAGATCATAGATCATAACAAGCTCATTGATAATATTATTCGACGCTATGATAAGCTTTCTACCGCAGACGGATGCATAATACGGACAAAGGCTGTCCTGTGCTATAATATCGGTACTGCCGTCAGAGCGGATGCTGAGTATCTGATATTTGCTGTCATTGTATCTGACATCAACAAAGCATCCCCTTCCGTCAGAAAGGATAAATGATCTGTTAAGCTCGTTATTTCCCGCAGCGCCTGCTGTGAAAATAGCGCAAAAAAGAATGGATGCGATGACCAGCATAATCAGTACAGGCTTCAAAGCCCGGCTTTTCTGACTAAGCATAAGATCACCCCATCCATCTTTGACATTCCTTTTACGCTCTTCTTCTATTTTACAACCAAAAAGTCAATAATTCAACAAAGCTGATTATTGGTCACTTTTATTTTGCACAAAAATCCAAATCTGACTTTGTTGAATATGCCATAACAGTAATGACCTTCTGACTGTACCATGTTTTCTGCCGGAGTTATCCGGGGATAGCGGAAAAGAATAGTGGCTTGGTATAATATATTATTTTTCTCTGTCCAGACGGAATTCTACAGATCGTCTGAGATATTCCAGATAAGCTTCATCCCTGCACATCGCCTTGCCCGGAGCATCGGACAGCTTTGCAACAGGTCTGCCGTTTACATACTGGAGCTTGATGACAATATTCAGAGCTTCCTCACAGGTATCGTTTGAACAGAATGTCCCGATACCGAAGCTTACCTTTGCCTTTTTGCTGAAATAATCATAAAGCGCCTGAGCACGGTCAAAATCAAGGCTGTCACTGAAAAGAAGGAGCTTTGTCCGGGGATCAACGCCGTACTTTTTATAATGCGCAATGATTTTTTCGCCCCATTCATAGGGATCAGCGCTGTCATGGCGGACGCCCGTGTAGTTATTTACCATTGAACGGTTGAAGTCCCTGAGGAAAAGATCTGTGGTAATGGTATCGGTAAGGGCAGTACCGTTATCACCCTGATATTCGTCATACCAGTCACGCATTGCGTAATGATTTGTATAAGCAAGGGGAATCTCATCTATGCCTTGATACATCTGAACATACTCGTGAGCATATGTTCCTATGGGCGTGAGATTATATTTCATTGCAAGATATACATTTGAAGTGCCTACGCATTTGTCGGTCTCCCTGGCAAGCCTTCTGACAACAATATCCTCCCATTCACGGGAAAGCCTTCTTCTGCAGCCGAATTCTGCAAATCTGAATGTATAAGTACCGTCATTGAGGGATCTGATCTTTTCGTCAAGCTTTTTCTCTGCGGATGCGCGGAGGACGTCATAATCATATTTCATGCGGAAATATACCTCATTGACTATTTCAAGAAGATATATCTCAAACTGCATTGCTGAAAACAGCGGACCGTCAACAACAATGCTCAGCTCTCCCTCATGGCTCAGATCCACCGTGACATAATCCCTGATGGGATGCCAGAGCCTGAGAAATTCCACATAATCGTTTTTGATAAATCTGATGGAACGCAGATAATCAAGCTCTTCCCTTGTAAAGCTGAGACTGCACAGATGATCTATCTGAGCTTTTATCTCATCAGCCATTTCCTGTGTAAAGGTAACGCCTTTATTGCGGCATTTGAAATAATACTGACCGCAAAGATCCGTATGCTTATGGAAAATGACCTGATCCATATTGAATTTATACAGATCGGTATCAAGAAGGGATATTACTATCGGTTCAAGTTTCATATTTTTCTCCTTTCAGCTTGTTTTTATATGACAACATTTCATGGTCAGAAGCGCTGCTTCGTGGGACTCCTTTGTAACTCCGGCGCAGCAGGCAGGATCGACACTGATCTCAGCCTCCGGGAAGTTAGCCTTAAGCAAAAGCGCATTGCTTACAACACAGATATCGGTGCAAAGCCCCACCAGCTCGATGGTAAAGCTTTCATCTCCGGCAAAGCTTTTTATCATACCCGGAAGATCCACCGAGCCGAAGGTAAGCTTTTCCACTTTGGTAAATCTTTTACCTTCAAGCGCCTTCTTCACCTCGCCGTCAAGCTCCCAGCCATCCGTACCCTTGATGCAATGCGGAACAGGAAGATTTCTACCCTCAGCAGTATTCATATAATCATCATAATGGGTATCGAGGGTAACGAAAATTTCCCCGCTGAAATCATTGATCTTTTTTACAACATTGCCGACGATTGCCTGAGCATCCTCCGAGCCAAGCGCCCCGTCAACAAAATCCTTCTGCATATCAACGACTACAAGATAATGCTTCATTTTGTTCATCCTTTCTTTAACCTGAACATGAAAACTCAATGACGGAATCGTAAAGCTATTATACTTCATTCAACTCACATTTTAACCCCTCAGCCATCTGCTTTCTTGTCCTCAAAAAACTAAGCTCAGCTGCCGGAGCATAGCTATCCGCAGGGGATAATGAAAGGG
>ONNU01000270.1 GCA_900319255.1 uncultured Eubacteriales bacterium | reverse complement strand
GGGGGGAGATAAGGAAAAGGGATTTCAAAAGGGGAGACCGGCGTGCCGCCGGAGTCACACTTGTCTTAACGTATGTTGTTGAAATGCGGAACATTCCCAATCAGCTTAGTATACTCTGATTTCAAACAAATAAGGGGGGCGCAGCCCACCTCTTGTGGTTCTCCTCTTTTGTCGCAGCGGCAAAGCCGCTGCCCTGAAAAAAAAGTCGGCGGTCAATAGAAGCCAGGCTTCAGCAGCTAAGATTTCGTTTTTATATTTTCGCCCTTTAGTTTCACGGATTCAGGTGATTAGTAAAAGGAATTTGGAAAGTGGGATTCATTCAGGATTATGCCAGGCATATTGGTAAATGCTGCCTTAACGATTCTGTTCAATTCCTGATTCCAGATCCCTAACTCCATATTCTATATTTATTTCCATAGCCCTGCCCTCTCATCTTGCGCTGTCATAAAAAATATGTCGTTTCTAAACAAATCATTACTTAATTCCTATGTTTTGTACAAAACTCAGTTCTTTCCTACAAAAAAGCCTTGTATTTGATACCATGTTGTGGTAAAATAATATATAAAGAGTACGTGTGTGCTTTTGTTTGTTAATCTTTTGTCTATATGGCACTAAAGTACAAAATCCCCTATTTTACATTATATCTCACTTTTTTCAAATTGTCAATTCTTTTCTGAGATAAATGTAATTTGGCTTCGTAGTATCCATTATCTCAAAAAAATTTAACTATGCTGAATTAAGATATGTCAGCTACGCATTTATTCTTTTACAATACATATTCTGAATTCCATCATGATCCGGTAATAATTTAGAATTCCGGTTTTTCAATTGATCGACAGCATAATATGAAAGGGGGGCAGAATAAATGTTTTGGGAAAGATTTTACAGCTTGTGCTTAAAAAGGGGAAAAAAGCCAAATCCTGTAGGTAAAGAGATCGGGTTATCTTCCGGTATTATCAGCAAATGGAAAGCCGGAGGTATCCCTAACGGTGAAACGCTTATGAAGCTTTCAAAGTATTTCGATGTTTCAATTGATTATCTGCTGGGCATCAGTCCGCAGATAGAGATCAAGGAAACTGATATTGAACCGATTCTATCTGACTATGAGCTTAAAGACAGGATTAGGGCAAATTCAGAATGTCTGAATAGCATTGGTCTATCATATTTAGCTGAGTATTCAGATTATCTGACAACAAAAACAAAATATCTGAATTATGTTACTGATATCCCTGAGAACACAAGTAAGAGTTCAGAAGAGAATATCTGAATAATAATTTAAGGCTGCCGCACTTCGTTTTTGCGATCGTGCGGCAGCCGTTTTTTCATTGAAGGCTGTTTTATTTTTTCTTTTCGGCGTGCTTTTTCAGCGCGCGCTTGTTTTTTCTCATAGTGAAATGCCCAATGGTCACTGCAAGGATCAGGGCTATCATATTTACTATTACAATGCTCGCTCCTGTGGGGAGAGAATATGAATAGGATGCCATCAGTCCGATAACAAAGCATATTACTGATACGATGGCTGATGTAATAATTACCGTTTTGAAGCGGCTGCACAAGCGCATGGAAATAACCGCCGGGAATATCACAAGGCTTGATATAAGCATAGAGCCCATCATCTTCATTCCCACAACTATAGTCAGCGCCGTAAGAAGTGCGATTATCATATTATATATGCCTGCTTTGGTTCCAGTTGCCCTTGCAAAGCTTTCATCAAAGGTTACGGCAAATATCTTATTATAGAAAAATACGAACATTATCAGTATTATTATGGAAAGTACGATGCAAAGGATAACATCATTGCGGTCCATTGCTATTATGCTTCCGAAAAGATAGCTGTTTATATCCGTATTCAGTCCCGTGACCGATGCCGCTGTTATACCTATGGCAAGCGCTCCGGTGGAGATAAGGGCAATGGCTGCATCCCCCTTGATCTTACTGTTTTCGCTCAGACGCAGAAGGAAAAAGGCGGAGGCTACAACTACCGGTATCGCTATATGCAGGGGTGCCGCAGCTCCCAGCGCAGACGCTACTGCCAATGCGCCGAAGCCTACATGGGACAGACCGTCCCCTATCATTGAATATCTTTTCAGCACAAGGCTTACTCCGAGAAGCGAAGCGCAAAGGGAAACCAGTATTCCTCCGATCAGCGCCCTGACCATAAAGCTATTCTGAAACATTTCTGCTATATCTCTTATCATAACGAATCCCTCAACTAAAAAAGTATTTTCCAAGAGGACTTTTTATATATTCCTCAGTTGTGCCGAAAAAGCTCTTTTCATAATGCAGGTGCAGTACATGAGTTGCGTACTTTACCGCTGACACAATATCATGGGATACCATCACTATGGTCATTTTATCGTTTTTATTCAGCTCTTCGATAAGTCTGTACATTTCCTCCGTTACTATCGGGTCAAGTCCTGTCACAGGCTCGTCCAGAAACATCAGCCTCTTTCCTGCGCACAGCGCCCTTGCAAGAAGAACTCTCTGCTGCTGTCCTCCGGAAAGGTCACGGTAGCTTCTGTTCATAAGCTCCTCTATGCCCAGCTTGCGGATATTATCATGCGCGATCAGCTTATCAGCTCTTGAATAAAAGGGCAGCAGCCCTCTGCTGTTCAGTCTGCCGGAAAGCACTACCTCAAAAACGCTTGCGGGAAAATCCTTCTGCGCAGGGGTCTGCTGGGGAAGGTAGCCTATCTCATTCCTGCTCAGCCCGTTTTCAAAGGTGATGCTGCCGCTGTTCGGGGATTTCAGCCCCAGAAGCCCCTTTGTCAGCGTACTTTTTCCGGAGCCGTTCTCCCCCACTATGCAAAGATAATCGCCTTCATTCACAGTGAAGCTAAGATTTTTTATTACATCCACATCTTCATATGAAAATGCAAGGTTTTCGCATTTTAACAGCTCTCCCATTTCAGGATACAGCCTCCTTCAGATTCTTGAGATTTCCTTCCATCAGCGAAACATAAGTAGCGCCGTTTTCCATACTGTCTGCATCTATATTATGGCAGGAATGCATCAGCAGAACCTTTGCTCCTGCGGCATCTGCAATGGTCTCAGCGACCTTGCCGTTTGAAAATTCTATTTTGAATACGACCGGGATATTCTTTTCCTTTGTTTTTTCGATAAGGAAGGATACTGTCGCAGCGCTTGGCTCGGTTTCCGCGGAACAGCCCGGGAATGCGGCATAATAGCTGAAGCCGTATTCATCAGTAAAATATCTGAACGGGAATCTGTCGCCGAATATCAGAAGCTTATTCTTTGCATTATCAGCTACCTCTCTGAACTCGCTGTCAAGCTTTGTAAGCTGCTTTGCATATTCGTTCGTATTCTTTTCATACACCGGCTTATTCGCAGGGTCAAGCTCCTGCATAGCCTCTGAGATCTTCTTGCTGATTATAAGCGCGTTTTTCGGGGATGTCCATACATGCTCGTCATATTCAACGCCATGCTCTCCCTCTTCTTCGCTGTCCTTATCATCATGGTCATGATCTTCCTCTGTTGTCATGCCCTCGATCGTAGCTTCCTGCACCGTATCGACTATATCCATCAGCGCAATGATCTTTTTCGGCTTTTTCTCATCTGATTCAAGTATCGTCTTTACCCATTCGTCAGATTCGCCGCCTACATAAATAAACAAGTCACAGTTCTGGATATTTACGATATCCTTCGGTGAAGGCTCGAAGCTGTGGCTTTCCATTCCGGGCTTTAACAGCATACTGAGATCTATATTATCTCCGCCCACCTGTCTTGCAAAATCGTAGGGCGGGAATATCGTAGAGATAACGCTTATCTTTCCGTCTGATTCTGATTTTGATTCCTCGTTCTGTCCCGAGCACGCGCAAAGCACCCCAAGCACAAGCGCTGCTGCAAGAACAACCGCAATGATTTTTTTCATGCCTTTTCCTCCGTTTTTTTGATCCTGCATTCTTTACAAAGACCATAGAACACCGTTCTGAAAAAGTCGATCTCAAATCCGTGTTCGTCAAAAATATGACTGCAAAGCCCGGCTGTGCGGCTGCAGTTCAGGTGTATCAGTCTGCCGCAGCTTTCGCATTTCAGATGAAAATGCTCTCTGCATTTCTTTCCCGGGTCGGCATACTGAAAGCACGCCGATGTCGAACCGTCCACCGTATATTTCCGCACAAAGCCCTGTTCAAGCAGCTTATCAAGATGCCGGTATATGGTTGTCACGCCGACTCTTGAGCCGTCCTTTTCCAGATGCTCGGAAATATTCTGAACCGTTACATGCTCATCCTTCTTTTCAATCAGAAAATCAAGTATAGCCTGTCTTTGCCTGGTCTTATATCCTGCTCCGTTATTCATTCTCTTTTTTCACTTCCATTCCAATTTGAAAACCGTTTTCATTTTAGCACCTTTTCTTTCATTTGTCAACCCGCCGCCGGCAGCGTCGACGCTGCACCCAAAATCGCGGGGGCAGGTCTGACAATGCTTTACTTTCGCTCTCGCGTGTTATACCTG
>ONNU01000084.1 GCA_900319255.1 uncultured Eubacteriales bacterium | reverse complement strand
TTCCTCTCGGAACAGCCTTCGGTGTTACAGGTATATGGCTTGCTTACGGCTACAACTTCATTGCATTTATCATTGTATATTACATCATCCTTATGATAGTATTCAGGAAGATACCTGTTCCGCTTGACAAGCTCCTTATGCTCGGAAAGCTGAAGGACAGATCGCCTGTGCTTGATGTAAGCATACCAACAGATGCAGAAAGCGTCACCTTTGTATCCGAATCTCTCCAGAAATTCTTTAACGATAACGGCACCTCCAAAAAGACCGCATATATATGTGCGCTTTGTATGGAGGAGATAGCTGCGGATTATCTTGAACACAGAAAACAGGAAAACAAGACCAAGAAAGCGTATATGGATATCAAAGCCTTCCGTGATGAAGGAAAAATAGAGCTTGTTCTCCGTAACTATGATGATCCTTACAATCCGCTCCTGTTTGAAAGAGAGGATGAATCCTTCTCAAAGATCGGAGTAACTATGGTACAGAAAATATCTCCCGACATCACCTACAGTTATTCCTATCATCTGAATGTGGTATCTCTTACGGTAAATGCGTAAGACAGTACGGAAGTTACAGTTAATGACATTGATTTTCCGATTTTGTCATCCTGAGCACAGCGAAGGATTTAAAAGATCCTTCGCCGCTTTTGCTCCTCAGAATGACTCGAAGAAAAAATATTTATGATATTTACACCGATATCTCTTTGAAGAATGACCATTTGAGGTGACGGTGTAACAAAGAAATTATTATCGGCAGGAGCATCATTACAAGACCGGATGATGCCCTTCGACGGAAAGAGGAGAAAAATTAACTATGAATAAAAAACAAATGATTTGTACTGTATTAGCTCTGATCGTTGCCGCAGGAGCATTCGGGACAGGAGGCTATTTTATCGGTACGAGCAATGCACAGTCCTCATATCAGGCTGAAGGCGAGCTGAATATAAAGCTTAGCCGCAGTGATCTTGACGGACTTGGAGAAATCGAGGGTACGATTTATGTAACAGGACACAAAAGTCCCGATTCAGATACAGTAGGCAGTTCTATTGCTTATGCCGAATTGCTGAAACAATCAGGTTATGACGCTAAGGCGGTCGTAGCGGAGAAGGTCAACAGAGAGACTGAATATATCCTCAAAACTGCCGGACTGAATGCTCCGGAAATTTTAAAGGATGCTTCGGGATACAATATAGTTCTTGTGGATCACAGTGAATATACTCAGTCAGTAAACGGGCTGGAGAATGCGAACATCCTGAGCATTATTGACCACCACAATGACGGCGCAGTTACAACAGGAAATCAGATCATTTATGATGCACGTCCTCTCGGCTCCACAGCGACGATCATTTGGCTTCGCTACCGCAATTACGGACTGGAGCCGGATAAACAGACTGCAACGGTCATGCTGGGTGCGATCCTGTCCGACACCTCCGGTTTGAAATCCGATGCTTCGACCTTTGCTGACCGCGAAGCTGTAAAGACGCTCTCAGGTATTGCAGGTATTCCGGATACCGATTCATTCTTTCAGGAAATGCTAAGGAAAAAGCTGTCCTATGACGGAATGACAGATGAGGAGATTTTCCTGAACGATTATAAGGAATATGTAGCCGGAGGAACGAAGTACGGTATTGGCGTTATTGATGTATATGATGAGGAAAGTGCCAAGGCAATGACAAAGCGTATGAAGGATATCCTTCCTGATATGCTCAGCACCACAGGAATGGATATGTTATTTGCTCAGGTCTCTGTTTTCCATGACGATTTTAATATTACCTATATAGTTCCTTCCGGAGAAGCGGAATCAAAGGTGATTGAAACCGCATTTGGCAATAAGGCAGCTTTTGACGGATTATCATATGAGTTCAGACCGGGTATGTCAAGAAAAAAAGTTCTTGTTCCGGCAATTACCAAAACGCTTGAATCACAGGAAAACAGTGTTTCCGGGATCAAGGCTGATGCTGCTGTCAGCTATCTCGGACCCGAAGGGACTTATACAGAGGAAGCAGCAAAATTCTTCTTCAAGGATGCAAATAGCCTTATCCCAAAAAAGACAGTAGATGAAGCTATCGAAGAAGTCAAAAACGGAAGTGCAGATTATGCAGTCATACCGCAGGAGAACACTATTGGCGGTGCTGTAACAAACTATGTTGACGCACTTATCAGAGAAAAAGATATATATGTTGTGGGTGAAATTATCATCCCGATAAATCAGACGCTTATGGGTATCGAGGGTGCAACGCTTGCGGACATCAAAACGGTCTGCTCTCACGCTCAGGGGCTGACGCAGAGCAAGACCTGGCGCACAGAAAACCTTCCCTATGCCGAGGAAAGGGAGATGGACAGCACGGCTGCGGCAGCAAGTTTTGTTGCAGAAAGCAAGGATAAGAGCATAGCAGCTGTTGCAGCTCCGGGTGCGGCTGAGCTTTACGGTCTGACGGTGCTTGCCGAAAATGTTCAGATCAGCGATACCAACAAAACAAGGTTCTATGTACTTTCAAAAACAAAGAATGAATTTGGAAAGCGTGCCGTATTTATTGCAAACTGCGGTGCAGATCAGATAGATGACATAATTGTTGAGCTAAATAAC
>ONNU01000063.1 GCA_900319255.1 uncultured Eubacteriales bacterium | reverse complement strand
CGCCTATACCCATGCAGCGGCTTCATCAGCTTTTTCAAAGCAGCATAAAAGGAAGCCAAAAAAGGGCGGCGTTTTCAGCCTTTCCGAGCTTACTCCCGGCGATTACGTCGTTCATTCATCATATGGTATCGGTCAGTTCCTCGGGGTCGAAAAAAAGGAAATACACGGCGTTGTAAAGGATTATATCATCATACGCTATGCTCAGGGCGGCAGTCTTTTTGTACCTGTGACCCAGCTTGATATGATCTCGAGATATATCGGTCCGAAGGAGGACAGCACAGTCCGTCTTTCAAAGCTTGGCGGAAATGAATGGCAGAAGTCAAAATCCCGTGTACGAAAGGCCGTCAGGGATATTGCAGACAAGCTTATCAAAATGTATTCCGAGCGCATGAATTCAAAGGGCTATGCCTTTTCAGGCGATACTGAATGGCAAAGGGATTTTGAGCATAAATTTGAATATGAGGAAACAGATGACCAGAAGCGCTGTATTGAGGAAATAAAGCATGATATGGAAGCTCCGGTTCCGATGGACAGGCTTCTTTGCGGAGATGTGGGCTTCGGAAAAACCGAGGTTGCCCTGAGAGCCGCTTTCAAATGCGTGACTGACGGAAAGCAATGCGCCCTTCTCTGCCCCACAACGATACTTGCCTGGCAGCATTATCAGACTGTACTGCGCCGATTTGAGGGCTATCCGATAACAATCGAGCTTCTTTCACGCTTCCGCAGTCCGTCACAGAAGGCTGAGATCCTCAAAAAGCTTGAGCGCGGCGACATTGATATGGTCGTCGGAACGCACAGCCTTATCAGGAATGATCTGAAATTCCGTGATATAGGGCTTGTGATAATTGACGAGGAGCAGCGCTTCGGTGTTGAACAGAAGGAAAACTTCAAATCTCTCTATAAGAATGTGGACATTCTCACCCTTTCCGCAACACCTATTCCCCGTACACTGAATATGGCAATGTCAGGGATCAGGGATATGTCTACCCTTGAGGAAGCACCGCAGGATCGTCACCCGGTACAATCCTATGTACTTGAATATGATGATGCTGTCATAAATGAAGCAATACGCCGCGAGCTGCGCCGCGGAGGTCAGGTATTCTATCTATATAACCGTGTAAACGGAATTGAACAGCGTGCTGCTGATATAGCCGCCGCACTGCCTGAAGCAAAGGTCGCCTTCGGTCATGGAAAAATGACAGAAGCCCAGCTTTCGGAGGTCTGGAGACAGATGCTTGAGCAGGAGATAAATGTTCTGGTCTGCACAACAATCATTGAGACCGGCGTTGATATACCGAATGCAAATACCCTGATAATAGAAGATGCCGACAGAATGGGGCTTTCACAGCTTCATCAGCTCAGAGGAAGAGTAGGACGCTCCTCTCGCCGCGCCTATGCATATTTTACATTCCGCAAGGATAAGGCTATCAGTGAGATATCCCAGAAGCGTCTTGAGGCGATCAGGGAATTTACCGAATTCGGTTCCGGCTTCCGTATTGCAATAAGGGATCTCGAGATCAGAGGCGCAGGAGATATGCTCGGAGCAATGCAGCACGGTCATATGACAGATGTCGGCTATGATATGTACATGAAGCTTCTCGGTCAGGCAGTCAGCGCTGCAAAGGGTGAAGCTCCCGAACCGATTGATAAGGACTGTGTAATCGACATTCAGGCAGACGCACATATTCCTGAAAGCTATATCGGCGAGCTCAGCCACCGTCTTGAGATGTACCGCAGGATCGCCGATATCAGAAATAAGAATGATGCAGGTGATGTAATTGACGAATTCAGCGACCGCTTCGGCGATATTCCGGCAGCCGTTGTGGGGCTGATAAGTGTTGCACTGATACGAAGCAAAGCACAGTCAATGGGTGTAAATGCCATCCGTCAGAGGGAAAACACGATCAATATCTTCTTTGATGAGATACGCTGTGAAGGTGCGGCTTCCATAGTAGTCCGTATGAAGGGCAGAGCGAAGCTGAATATGGGAGTCAATCCGCATATCAGCGTAAGCCTCGGCATTACGGATAAACCCACAGATGTTCTGAGTGAAGTATTTGACATAAAGCTTTTCTGAATTTTATTGTCCCAATCGGAGATGTCTCAATTGGTTTACGTTTACGGCTGTACGGGCGCAGGTGTCCAGCGGACACCTCTGCGAAGCAGAAGCGCCGACCGAGCCGGCAGGCGAGAAATAGAGCGCGTAGTGGGATAAGTATTCATAGCCGCCAGATGCGCCTCAATCCTTATTTTCAGATTTCAAGATGTTTCCCCTTAGATATAACTTTACTCTGCGCTTCCTGATGTGGAAAACAAAAGGTGGAAACCCAAAGGGGCTGGCCGCCCCTTTAGTTTTCCCCCTTTTGCAATCCCCTTTCCTTAACCCCGCTCCTCCGGCTG